>JBFGYY010000008.1:0-17003 GCA_041587095.1 Motiliproteus sp.
GGATCAGGCGCTGGCGGCCTGACCTTTTTCCACCGGCGTAGCGCTGTCGGTGCTTTCGGCTGGGGTTACATCAGAGGCCGCTTCCTCTTCAGGCATCGGCAGCTTGGGCAGGTCTGCGATCAGGGTGTTAACCTGGGTTCGCATTAGTGCATCACAAGCTTCATCTTCTTTCAGGTAGTGCAGCAAACGTACCTGCTCGTTGTAGGCCTCTTGAGAGGCTTCCAGCGCCAGACTCTGGTCGAAGTACTGGCGAGCCTGCTCCCAGTTTTCGTTCAGCAGAGACAGGCGGCCAAGCGTCAGTAGCAGGGTGGCGTCGTTGCTGTGCTTACGCTGCCAGTCCTGTGCTGTTTTCAATTGACGGTCCGGTGCTGAACTGGCGATTAAACCGTACAGTTTGACCAGATCCTGATCCCAGTGTTTCTTGATTTTACCGCGCAGAAACTCTTCGGCCTGGTCGGTGGCACCATTTTCGAGCAATAGCTCGACATAGCGTTCGGCCAGTTTGCTGTCATTGGCAAGCGCCTTGGGCAGGTTGCTCCAAGTCAGTACCAGCGTGTTGGTGCGAACTTTACTGTCGCTGTCAACGGCCAGCGTGTTATGTGTTTGCTCCAGCAGGCCAAGAAAGGCCTGGCGTTCCAGTGCGGCCTGATCATCGGGGCTGATGATGTGCTGCTTACGCAGGTCGGGAAGCAGGTTGGACAGGCCTTTCCAGTCCTCCAGCTGCAGGTAGGTCTGCTTGAGCAGCTTGAGCACATAGCTGTGCTTCGGGGACAGGTTGCGCAGCCGCTGGAGGGTGGCGAGAGCCGTTTCAAGCTGGCCTCGTTCAAGCTGGATTTCAGCTTGGGCAATACCCACCGCCAGGTCATTGTTGCCTTCCAGTCGAGCGGCGCGAGCCAGGAGTTCTTCGCAGGCTTCCGGCTGGTTCAGCTCGTGAGCGGCGCGGGCCGCGCCCAGCAGATTAAACAGACCGAAGTCGGACTTGGCCGCCGACTGGCTCAGGCTGCGCTGCGCCTTGCTCCATTCACCTTCGGTGAGCGCGGTCATGCCGCGCAGGGTTTTACGCAGCGCGGCGTCACGACCACGGTTACGGTTCCACTCGCCAATCTTGCTTTTACGCTGCAGCAGATAGCTGAGGAACTGTAGCGAAAGGTGCAGGGCGACAAATAAAACGATGGCGATCAGCACCAGTCCCCAGATGCTGGTCTCGATGGTGGTCTCCTGGTAGGTCAGCAACACATAACCCGGGTCCTGGAGCATCAGCTCGCCGACCAGCGAGCCGGCGAGCATCACAATAACGGCAAGGATAAAAAACAGTTTCATCAGGCTGCTCCTTTACCGTCGTGTAATTTCGCCAGATAGTCCTTGAGTACAATCAGAGAGCTGGAGATGTTTGGCATTGCAGGGGCGACATTGACGCCGCTCAGTGCCTTGATCTCTTTCAGCAGCGTTTGCGTGGTTGCATCCTTCTCTTCGAAGTAGGTGCCCACCCATTTATGCGCTTTCTTCAGGCTGGTGTCGTAGGCGGCTTGCTGGCCCTGCAGCAGCGCCAGTTGAGCTTGTTCCAGCATTAAGCGCAGGTTCTGGCGCAGGAAGAAGTTTTGTTCGGGTGACATCAGCGGCTCAACGGGTTCGTCATTATGTTGAATGACAACCAGCTTGCTGAGTTTATCCAGAGCCTGGTTCCAGCTGCTTTCGAGCCCATCGTTAATGCTTTGTGCAACCGCCTCAGAGGTAATGCCGTCAACCAGGTTGGGAACCTTGTTTTTCTCGGTGATCGGCGTTTGGCGCAGATTGGCGATCTGATCGCTGAGTGCCGCCAGTTTCAGGAATAAGCCATCGACATCCAGCTTGGGTACCGATTCCAGGGCGGTGATATCCTTGGCCAGCGCCTTGCGGATGTTGTAGATGGAAACATCGTCGGTTTCCTTGAGGATCTTATCGGCCGATTGCATCATCGCCAGGGCTTCAGCCGGTGACTGCTCCATCAGCACGCGCTGATTTGCGAGTCGTAACAGGTATTCAACTTCGGCCAGTAGCCAGTCCTTGCGGGAGTTGCCGTTGATCTTGCTGACCTGCTGCATGCCGCGCGTCAGTCGGTCCTGCAGCTCGGTCATGCCGCTTTGCTGAGTCTGAATCTGGCGGCTGACCTGCTGGAACTTGCCTTCAACACTGGCCGCCACATCGGCTGCTTTCTGTGCCGCCTGGTTGCTGGCCTGCTTGTTGCTCTGCAGATCGCTGCTCAGGGCGTCGGAGCGCTCGGCCAGTTCGATTTTCATCTGTTGCAGTTGCTGGTAGCCGTAACCTGTCACGGCGAGTGCACAAATGGCGATCAGAAAGGCCAGAACGCCGATCCAGGAGCGCTTTTGTTTCTGGGGTGGCGGCGTGTCGTCTACGGCGGCGGTGAGCTCTGCGTCAGAGGGTGCTGCCGGTTCTGCGTCAGGCGTCGCATCCTTATCGGGCTCGGATGCCTCGACAGTTGGCTGCTCATCGGGTGAATCGACAGCGCTATTGGTCGCGTCAGGTTGCGCGTCCTTGTGTTTTTCCTCTGCCTTGTTTTGCTTGTCTTGCATGGACTTTTCCATGGGCATCTTCCGCGTTAGTCAATGGTATCTGTTGTTCTTATCGCCTGTATCATCGCATCATCGGTGGCGTTGTTCGCAACTACGCAGTGCCGAAAACCATACTGGCACGCTGCTTCAGCCACTCTGTCACTGGGGACAATCAGGCGCACTTCCTTTAGAGATGAACCGGCTGCAGCGCATACAGGCCTTGCCAGCAGGTTCGCAAAATTATCAAGCGCTTCGCCGCTGCTTACTAACATAACCGATAGCGGCTGATTATAAATGATACTTTCGATGTCCCGATCACTATAGACCGGACTCTCGCGTGAATAAAGCTCAGCATAGTCGACTTGGGCGCCACGCGCGGTTAACTGCTCGCGAAGTAACTCTCTGCCGCCTTGTCCGCGGCAGATCAGGACGCGTTTGCCGGTCAGGTTATGTAACTGCGGATGCTGCAACAGCGCTTCGCTGTCCATGCCGCTGCTGCCGGTTTGTGCCTCTATGCCCGCTTGTACCAGTGTTCGCTGCGTTGCGCTACCCACTGCCAGCCAGTTCACCCGCACCGGAAGCTGGGGCCAGATACTGTCTATCCAGTCGTAACCGAGGCGAGCCGCATTGGCACTGACAAAGATGACGCTGTGATACTGGTCGAGATTAAAAAAGCAGTGCTTCAGGGTTTGATAGGAAGGAGAGTCGGCAGGGGTGGGAACAATTTCCAGCAGAGGCAGTGTCACGGGCTCTGCTCCCAGCGCTTTGAGGCGCAGGCAGAGCTCGGCGGCCTGATGGGCGGGGCGGGTCACAAGGACCCGTTCGCCGGCCAGCGGTAGCTGCGCGGAGCTACCGCAAGCCTCAGGCATTGCCGTAAACGGCTTTCAGAATCGTGTCGGCTCCCTGGGCGAGCAGCTCTTTGGCGAGGCCTATGCCGAGCGCCTCGCAGTCAGCAACAGGGCCGCGGCATTCCGCCCGCAGCACCGTTGTGCCATCGGGCTTGCCGACCAGGCCGCGCAGGAACAGTTCGCTGCCGTCTTCGTTAAGTACGGCGAAGCACGCGATGGGAACCTGACAGCCGCCTTCAAGGTGGCGGTTCATGGCGCGCTCGGCTTTGACGCAATAGGCGGTTGGCTGATGATTAAGCGGCGCCAGCAACGCGTGTGTCTCGTGGTCATCAGTCCGGCATTCAATGCCGACCGCGCCCTGACCACCGGCGGGAAGGCTCTGCTCGGCAGGGATTTGCACGCGGATGCGATCGGCCATCTTGAGGCGGATCAGACCGGCTGATGCGAGGATAATGGCGTCATATTCACCTGCGTCGAGTTTAGCCAGCCGGGTATTGACGTTGCCGCGCAGAAAGTTGATTTTCAGATCGGGGCGCATTTCGCGCAATTGGGTTTCACGTCGCAGGCTGGAAGTTCCAACGATTGCACCCTGGGGAAGTTCCTCAAGGCTGTCGTAGTTGTTACTGACAAAGGCATCGGTCGGCGCTTCCCGCTCGCAGATCGTGGTCAGACCCAGACCTTCGGGAAACTCCATCGGTACGTCTTTCATGGAATGAACGGCGATATCTGCTTCGTTCGCCAGCAGGGCGTGCTCAAGCTCTTTTACGAATAATCCTTTGCCGCCGATTTTTGCCAATGGCGTGTCCAGGAGCACGTCACCGCGCGAAACCATGGTCACTAGCTCAACCTGAATACCGGGGTGAAACTTCTCCAGTTCCGCTTTGATGAATTCGGCCTGCCAGAGGGCCAGGGGGCTTTTTCGTGTAGCAATGCGGATCAGCTTCTGCGCCATGGTGTCCTTCTCTAATTTTCAGTGGTTACGAGGTTAAAGCCAGTGTCCCTTGGCAATAGCCCTGTTAGGAATCGGGGGATCGCGCGCAAGTGTATCAGAAACAAGGGCGTTGCATAAAACACCGAAGAACGTGAACCTTGGGGCGGTGCTGTTATAATGTGAAAAATTTTTAGCCCAATTTACCGCGTCTCATTTTTCAGCCTCCGGGGTTTGAGGCATTAACAGAGGTTTTATCAGCATGTCAGACACTAATCAGCAGTGGGGCGGTCGTTTTAGCGAAGCCACCGATGCGTTTGTTGCCCGTTTTACCGCCTCCGTTGATTTTGACCAGCGTATGTATCGCCAGGATATTCAGGGCTCCATGGCTCACGGTCGAATGCTGGCAAAAGTTGGCGTGCTTACCCGTGAAGAATGCGATGCCATCTTGCAAGGCTTGCAGGAGGTGCTGGAGGAAATTGAGCGTGGTGAGTTCGAATGGTCGATTGCACTGGAAGATGTGCATATGAACATCGAAGCCGCGCTGACGCAGAAGATAGGTATTGCCGGTAAAAAGCTGCATACCGGACGCTCTAGAAACGACCAGGTTGCCACCGATATCCGGCTCTATCTGCGTGATGAGCTGGATGTGATTCTGGGCGAATTGAGCCGCCTGCAACGGGGACTGCTGGAGCTGGCCGAACGTGAAGCCGATACCATCATGCCGGGCTTCACCCATCTGCAAACCGCGCAGCCGGTGACCTTTGGTCACCACCTGCTGGCCTGGTTTGAGATGCTGCAGCGTGATTTCGAGCGCTTGCAGGACTGTCGCAAGCGTATCAACGTATTACCGCTGGGGGCGGCGGCGTTAGCTGGCACGACCTACCCGATTGACCGGCACTACACCGCCGAACTGCTGGGCTTCGATCGCGTTAGTGAAAATTCGTTAGACTCGGTGAGTGACCGGGACTTTGCGATCGAATTTTGTGCGGCGGCCAGCCTGGTCATGACTCATCTGTCCCGTGCTTCGGAAGAACTGGTGCTCTGGACCTCTTCACAGTTTAACTTCATCGATCTGCCGGATCGTTTCTGCACCGGCTCTTCCATCATGCCGCAGAAGAAAAATCCGGATGTGCCAGAGCTGGTGCGCGGTAAAACAGGTCGGGTGACGGGGCACCTGGTGTCGTTGTTGACGCTGATGAAATCGCAGCCTCTGGCCTACAACAAAGATAACCAGGAAGATAAAGAGCCGTTATTCGACGTTATCGATACCTTGCAGGGCTGTTTGCGCGCCTACGCCGACATGATACCGGCCATTACACCCAAGAAAGAGGTGATGCGTGAGGCGGCGTTGCGCGGCTTCTCAACGGCGACTGACCTGGCCGATTACCTGGTGCGCAATGGCGTAGCTTTCCGTGATGCGCACGAAATTGTGGGTAAATCGGTTGCCTATGGTATTGAGTCGGGCAAGGATCTGGGCGAGATGAGCCTGGAAGAGCTGCAGGTGTTTTCCGACGCGATCGATGCGGATGTTTTTGATGTCTTGACCCTCGAAGGTTCTGTAGCAGCCCGGGATCACATTGGTGGCACGGCCCCTGCCCAGGTGCGCGCAGCAGTCGCGCGTGGTCGTGAACGTTTGGCCGATCGCTGATTCGGGCGGACATACCGGCTGAATAATGCAACAAGCCGTGCCTTAGGGTGCGGCTTTTTTTCGGCTGCCTGCCGGGCACAGATCCGATAAGCGGCTGCTGATGGTGGCCGCAAATGGGTTATGGCGTTAAGCTGAAGCGGTGTGTTAGCGCGATTCGTCAGTATGAATGTCGGAGTCAACACGATGAAACATAACGAGTTGTCCGAGCGGATAGTGGAAGCCGATTTTCTTTGGCACGAAATCTCCGTCGGAGACTTTGTGGAACTGGAGGGGATTGTGGTCGAAGGCGGGCTGGAGCTGTGCTCCGTCGGTCAGTCGTATCGGGTGCTGGCTAAACAGATATCGGGAACGGGCGCGCACAGCTTTTTAACCGAAACCAACGATCCGGGGCGGAATGCCACCGTCTATCCGCAGATGGTGTGTAACTACCATTCAGGCGCTTGATCTTGTTGAATTTATTCGCGTTATTATCAGACCAGGGAGAGAACTATGAGAACGATTGTTGTACCGGTTTTGTTGGCTACTGCGGTGGTGGCTGCGCCAGTGCAGGCAGAAAAACCTGCCTGGGCGGGGCAGGGTAAGCCTTCTGCAGAACAGAGGCAGGCCCGTCAATCAGCATCTGATGCACGCGCACAGATGGAAGAGGGACGAGAAAAGCGAGATACGTATGAGCAGGAGCTAAGCAAAGAGAAGACAGAGAAGAAAGAGAAGAAAGCGGGCGACGCGCTGAAAAAGCAACAAAAGGACCGGCTGGAAGATCTCTCTGACCGTGACGATGACGATGCACAAGAACGGGCGTCAGGTTCTCGCGGCAGCGATGATAAGAGAATGAAGCGCCAGTCAGACGATGAGCATGGGGAAAAGGGCGCGGCGGGTCTCGATAAGCAGCGGGCCAAGAAATCCCAGCAAGAACAGAAAGAGCTGGGCCGGGGCTCTGAGCAAGGCCAGCAAGCGCGTGAGCAGCGTAGAAAGTGGTGGAAATTCTGGGGTGATGCGGAATAACTGTTGATGCAGTGCGTGGCACTTTTTGCACGCGAGGGAGCAGCAAAACGCCCAGGTGTTTTGCTGCATGATCATTAAAATCCTATTTCGGCACGTCGGTATTTTTTAAGGATAACCAAAATCGATTTAAGAAAATCAAATTCAGTTTTTGATCGTTATGATTCTAAAATAAATGTCACCGGGCCATCGTTGATTAAAGCAACCTGCATGTCGGCACCGAACTGACCCGCCGCCACATCGGCATGCAGCTGCTTAGCACGGGTCAGAAAATAGTTATACAGGCGCTCGCCTTCTGCGGGTGGCATCGCGCTCGAGAAGCTGGGGCGCAGACCTTTCCCCGTGTCCGCGGCGAGGGTGAACTGGGAGATAACCAGCAAGCCGCCTTCAACCTGCTGCAGGTTTAAATTCATCTTTCCTTCGGCATCGGCAAACACCCGGTAAGCGAGGCATTTTCGCAACAACTTGTCAGCGGAGGCTTCATCGTCCCCTTTCTGGACACCGAGAAACAGCAGTAGTCCGGTATCGATGCTACCTGAGACGGTTCCGTCGATTGTGACAGAAGCTTGTTTGACGCGCTGAATCAGTGCTCGCATGGTTTCCTTTTCCCCGTGTCGTACTTCGCACGAACACCAGTGCGTGCTGTTTCGCGCTGATTATGCCCGAAATAGCCGGGGAAGTGGCGCTATTTGGCTGCTGGGTAGCGTCAGGAAATCAGAATCATCAGGCCAGGCGCAGGGCAAAATTATTGGTCGCCTTGATCAGGTTGTCCACAATGCCGGGTTCCAGTGCCGAGTGGCCGGCGTCACGTACGATATGCAGTTCCGCCTGGGGGAGGGCCTGGAAAAGATCGAAGGCCTGGTAGATCGGACAGACCATATCGTACCGGCCGTGCACGATCACCGTCGGGATCGCTTCGATTCTGGCGGCATCCCGGAGTAGTTGATCGGGTTCCAGAAAGCCGTTATTGATAAAGAAGTGAGCTTCGATACGTGCCATCGCCAGCGATACGTGGGGGTCTCCGAAATAGTCCAGTAACTTGTGGCTGGGGGCCAGAGTGGAACAGCGGGCCTCCCAGACGGCCCAGTGCTTGGCTGCTGACATGCGCGCGATCTCGTTGGGGCCGGTCAGCAGGCGGTAGTAGGCCGCGACCAGGTCGTCCCGCTCATCCTCAGGGATCGGTTCGATAAACTCCTGCCAGTAATCGGGGTAGATCAGCCCCGCGCCTTTCTGATAAAACCAGTGTATATCCTGAGGACGGCACAGAAATATGCCGCGCAGAATCAATCCGCTGCAGCGCTCGGGGAACGTTTGCGCGTACAGTAAACTCAGGGTCGATCCCCAGGAGCCCCCGAATAACAGCCACTGCTCGACGCCCAGGCTATGGCGGATCTGTTCCATATCAGCCAGCAGTGCGGCGCTGTTGTTGTGGCTCAGGTCTGCGTGGGGCGTTGACTGGCCGCAACCACGCTGATCAAACACAATAATGCGGTATTTAGTCGGGTCGAAGTAGCGCCGGTGTACCTCGCCACTGCCGCTGCCGGGACCGCCGTGCACAAACAGTACCGGGATGCCCTGGGCGTTACCGCTTTCTTCGACATAGATTCTATGCCCGTCGCTGACATCCACCAGGTGGCGTGCGTAGGGCTGTATTTCGGGAAATAGGGTTAGCATTGAGGAGTCCTTGCCCGGCGGCTACCAATAAGAGAGTGTTATAAGTATAAGCAGGAAAACAGGCTTCGCGCGTGGTGAGGAGATTGATCCTGTGCGTTTGCGGGATAATCCCGGTGCGGGCATCGCCGGAGCGGGGAGGCGCCGGAGCGGCTAAGGCTTAAGGCGAAATGGGAATTGAGTAGCAGGTCATCACCTGACCTGTTTCACTCTGGGGCCGGGGTGTTCTCGTCGCAGGAGGGTAATGCGGAGGCCGCAGAAACAGAGCCGGCGCGGCAATAATGCATCGCCCCGCCGGCTCTTGCGCAGATTAGCTAGCGCGGCTGTTACGCTTACGCTCGTGCTCCTTGAGGAACTTCTTGCGAATGCGGATAAAGTGCGGCGTGACTTCGACCAGCTCGTCATCCTGAATAAAGTCCAGCGCCTGCTCCAGTGTGAAGCGGATTGGCGGCGACATTACCAGGTTCTCATCGGTACCGGCGGCACGGATGTTGGTCAGCTGTTTGGCCTTGGTCGGGTTGACGGTCAGATCGTTGCTGCGGCTGTGGATGCCCAGCACGATACCCTCGTACACTTCGGTGTTCGGGTCGATCAGCAGACGTCCGCGATCCTGCAGGGTGAACAGTGCGTAGGCCAGTGTCTTGCCGGCGCAGTTGGAGATCAGTACGCCGTTGATCCGCTTGCCCATGGCGCCTTCTTTAACCGGCCCGTAGTGGTCAAAGATGGAGGTCATGATGCCGGTACCGGAGGTCATGGTCAGGAACTGGCTGCGGAAACCGATCAGACCGCGCGAAGGCACGATAAAGGTCAGGCGTACGCGGCCTTTGCCGTCGACTTCCATGTTGTTCATGTCGCCCTTGCGCTTGCCCAGTTCTTCGATGACGCTGCCCTGATGCTGCTCTTCGACGTCGATCATCACCTCTTCATAAGGTTCACGGATCTCACCATCGATCTCTTTCTGGATAACTTCCGGACGGGAAACACCCAGCTCGAAGCCTTCACGGCGCATATTTTCAATCAGGACCGACAGGTGCAATTCACCACGGCCCGAAACAACAAATTTATCCGGGGTGTCGCCGGCCTTTACGCGCAGCGCCACGTTGTGGATAAGTTCGCGATCGAGGCGCTCTTTGATATTGCGACTGGTGATGTATTTACCATCCTGACCGCAGAAGGGCGAATCGTTAACCTGGAAGGTCATGGATACCGTCGGTTCATCAACGGTCAGAGCCGGCAATGCTTCAACATTGTCGACATGGCACAGGGTGTCGGAGATCGATAGCTGATCCATTCCGGTAACGCAGACGATATCGCCGGCACGGGCTTCCGGAACATCGACGCGGTCCAGGCCGAGGTAGCCCATAATCTTCAGGACGCGACCGGGACGTACCTTACCCTCGCTGTCGATAACCTTGACCTGGGTATTGGTGCGCACGGTACCGCGTTTGATACGGCCAACACCGATAACGCCAACGTAGCTGTTGTAGTCCAGGGCAGAGATCTGCATCTGGAACGGGCCGTCGGTATCGACTTCAGGGGGCTTGACGTTCTCGACCACGGACTCAAACAGCGGCGTCATGTCCTCGGCCATCTCTTCGGGATCGAGGCCGGCGATACCATTCAGTGCGGAGGCGTAGACGACAGGGAAGTCCAGCTGCTCGTCAGTTGCACCCAGGTTGTCGAACAGATCAAAGACCTGGTCCATGACCCAGTCGGGGCGAGCGCCCGGACGGTCGATCTTGTTGATGACAACAATCGGTCTCAAACCCTGGGCAAATGCCTTTTGGGTCACGAAGCGCGTTTGCGGCATCGGGCCGTCAACGGCATCGACCAGCAGTAGTACGCAATCAACCATAGACAGTACGCGTTCAACTTCGCCGCCAAAATCAGCGTGGCCGGGGGTGTCAACGATGTTGATGTGGTAACCGTTCCACTCGATAGCCGTGTTCTTGGCCAGAATGGTAATGCCGCGCTCACGCTCCTGGTCATTCGAGTCCATGACGCGTTCGCTGCCTTCATCGCGACGGTCCAGGGTCCCGGACTGCTGCAGCAGCTTGTCAACCAGCGTGGTTTTGCCGTGGTCAACGTGCGCGATGATGGCTATATTTCTCAGTTTTTCGATCACAAAAGTAGCTCCGGGGCCCAAAAAGCGAACATTATACATCACAAGCGCGTCAAGAGCGTCAGTCGTAACAGCGATAACAGGAACATATTTCGGTTGGCATTTAACCTGAGTGGTCCTAGACTGTGATTCGATTTCATGTTGCAGTGGTTTTTTACTGCATCAAAAGGAACCATAATGGTGCGCAGGTGGTTTTTGTGCATCATTTAAGTGCAAAGTAGTTTGTGGCGTGTTGGGTAACCCATTGCTAAACAGTGGGTTATGCGTGTCGGGGTAATGGCACACTAATTGCGTCTGCTTGAGACTGAATTTTCCGTGAACCTTCTAGGGGGCTGCGGATAGAAAAACAGTGCTCGGGATAAACCTGGCTCAAGATAATTCGGAGAAATCATATGTCAGAGTATACTCTGAACCTGCTCAAAGAAAGCGAAGCGAAGTGGATCGATCTGCGTTTTACAGACACCAAGGGTAAAGAGCAGCACGTTACAATTCCTTCGTCCGAAATTAACGACGACTTTTTCATCGACGGAAAAATGTTCGATGGTTCTTCTATCGCAGGCTGGAAAGGTATCAACGAATCAGACATGATTCTGCTGCCCGATGACAGTGCCTCTGTTATCGACCCCTTCACTGAAGATGCCACTGTCATTGTTCGCTGTAACATCGTTGAGCCGACTACCGGTCAGGGTTATGATCGTGACCCGCGCTCTATCGCAGCTCGCGCTGAAGAGTACCTGAAGTCTTCCGGCATTGGTGACAGCGCGTTGTTCGGTCCCGAGCCCGAGTTTTTCGTATTTGATGATGTGCGCTGGCATGCCGATATCTCCGGTGCAGGCTACAAGATCGCTTCAGACGAAGCGGCCTGGTCTTCCAATGAAGTCTTTGAAGGCGGCAACATCGGTCACCGTCCGACTGTTAAAGGCGGTTACTTCCCCGTTCCTCCGGTTGACTCCCTGCATGATCTGCGTGCCGCGATGTGCGACGCCATGAGCGCCATGGGTCTGGAAATTGAAGTGCATCACCACGAAGTGGGAACCGCCGGTCAGTGTGAGATCGGTGTCGGTGCCAACACCATGGTCAAGAAGGCTGACGAAGTTCAGATCCTGAAGTACTGTGTACACAACGTGGCGCACGCTTACGGCAAGACTGCGACCTTTATGCCTAAGCCGCTGGTGGGTGATAACGGCTCCGGTATGCACGTTCACATGTCTATCTCCAAAGATGGTCAAAACCTGTTTTCCGGTGACTCCTATGGTGGCTTGAGCGATATGGCTCTGTACGCTATCGGTGGTGTTATCAAGCACGCTAAGGCGATCAACGCATTTGCCAACGCTTCAACCAACGCCTACAAGCGTCTGGTTCCCGGCTTCGAAGCACCCGTTATGCTGGCGTACTCCGCCCGTAACCGCTCTGCGTCAATCCGTATCCCCTACGTGACCAATCCTAAAGCGCGCCGGGTTGAATTCCGCTTCCCTGATCCCTCTGCCAACCCTTACCTGTGCTTTGCGGCGTTGATGATGGGGGCTCTGGACGGTATCAAGAACAAGATCCACCCCGGCGATGCGGCCGATAAGGATCTTTACGATCTGCCTGCTGAAGAAGCGGCGGAAATTCCGACAGTAGCGTCCAGCTTCGATGAGGCTCTGGATGCGCTGGATGCTGATCGTGAGTTCTTGATGGCCGGCGATGTGTTCAGCAGCGAGACAATCGATGCGTACATCGAGCTGAAGCGTCTGGAAATCGAGCGCCTGAACATGACCACGCACCCGGTCGAGTTCGATATGTACTACAGCGTATAACTTCAGCAAATAACCACTGCGTATAAACGCAGTGGGCTGAAAAAGCCTCCTTCGGGAGGTTTTTTTTTGCCTGAAAACAGGGCGCTCTGAGCGTGCCTGGTTTGCAGTGCGCTTTTTTGGTGCATAATCAAAGTGAGCGATGCCGGGTATAGCGTGCAAAGCGCCGTATCGCCGGGTCTTGCGCGGATAAGCGGATCATGGGACTTGGTTTGTTTATTGCATTCTAATCTTCTATCAGGCGCACTACGGCCGGCAATAGGTGTTAATACGGTGAGCGATCAGACAAAACAACTGTTAGAAAATCTTTCGACCACGGTGTTGCTGCTGGATCGCGAACGCTGCGTGCGGTATATCAACCCCGCCGGTGAAATGTTGTTCGAAATCAGTGCGAAACGCGTAATTGGCGAGAACGTCATCAGTTTGATTCGTGATCATGCGGCATTTCACGAGGTGTTGAGCGATGCGATCGAGTCGCATCATTCGTTTATGCGCCGGGAGGCTTCGCTGCTGTTTTACAACGGCAAAGAGTTGATCGCTGATTACAGTGTGACGCCGATTCTGGGTGACGGATCTGAATCCCTCGCGGTTGAAATACTGCCGCGTGATCGTTTGTTGCGTATCACCCGGGATGAGGACTCCCGTACGCAGCAGGAGACCACCCGAGAGCTGATTCGGGGGCTGGCGCATGAGATAAAAAATCCGTTAGGCGGCCTGCGCGGTGCGGCGCAGTTATTGGAGCGCGCCCTGCCGGATGACAGCCTGCGAGATTATACCCAGGTGATTATTGGCGAAGCTGACCGGCTGCAGAATCTGGTTGACCGGATGCTGGGCCCGCGTCAGCTGCCGCGTATGCAAGCGTTGAATGTGCATCAGGTATTAGAGCGGATTTATAACCTGATCTCGGCGGAAACCGCCGGACGGGTGCGGCTTGAACGCGATTATGACCCGAGTATCCCGGCGCTTGATGGCGACGAGGAGCAGTTGATTCAGGCGCTGCTGAACGTGGTGCGCAATGCTGTGCAGGTGCTGCTGGAGGGTGCGGTTGACCAGCCGGTTATTTCGCTGCGAACCCGTGCCATTCGCCAGTTTACCCTCGGTCACTGCCGTCATCGCCTGGTTTGTCAGATTGTGATCAGCGATAACGGCCCCGGCATTCCGCCGGGACTGCGAGATACATTGTTTTTCCCCATGATCAGCGGCCGGGCGGAGGGGACAGGGCTTGGATTGTCCATCGCCCAGTCGATAATCAGTCAGCATAACGGGGTGATTGAATGCCAGAGCGAGCCGGGAAAAACCGACTTTGTGATTTATATACCGTTGGAGCAAGGCCATGATATCGGCAACTGAGGTCTGGATCGTCGACGATGATCGTTCAATTCGCTGGGTGCTGGAAAAAGCGCTGGAGCAGGAAGGTATTGAGAGTTGTGTGTTTGAGAATGGAGACCTTGCCCTTAAGCGGATGGAGCGGGAGTTGCCTGCCGCCCTGATCAGTGATATCCGGATGCCGGGTATCAACGGGCTGGAATTGCTGGATACCCTTCAGGAGCGCTACCCGCAACTGCCGGTGATTATCATGACCGCGCACTCGGACCTGGATAGTGCCGTGGCGTCTTACCGGGGCGGGGCGTTTGAGTACCTGCCCAAGCCGTTTGATGTGGATGATGCGGTTGCGCTGGTTAAGCGTGCACTGGCGCATTCGCAGGAGCAAAGCAAACAGCAGGTGGCTCAGGCAGAGGTTGAAGATACTGAGATCATCGGCGCGGCGCCGGCGATGCAGGAGGTCTTTCGGGCCATCGGGCGGTTGTCCCAATCCAATATTACGGTGTTGATCAACGGTGAGTCGGGTACCGGTAAGGAGCTGGTGGCGCATGCCCTGCACACCCACAGTCCGCGCAGTCATGCGCCCTTTATCGCTTTGAACATGGCGGCGATCCCGCGTGATCTGATCGAATCGGAGCTCTTTGGGCACGAAAAGGGTGCATTTACCGGTGCCGGCGGTCAGCGTAAAGGGCGCTTTGAACAGGCGAACAGCGGCACGCTGTTCTTGGACGAAATCGGCGATATGCCGGCAGAGACGCAGACCCGTCTGTTGCGGGTGCTGGCCGATGGTGAATTTTACCGGGTTGGCGGGCATACGCCGATTCATGTTGATGTGCGCATCATTGCGGCGACCCACCAGAATCTGGAAAAACTGGTGGCAGAGGGGCGTTTCCGCGAAGACCTGTTTCATCGCTTGAATGTGATTCGTGTGCATATTCCGCGCTTGCGCGAGCGCCAGGAGGATATCCCCAGGCTGGCGCAGCACTTCCTGATGCTGGCGGCGGAAGAGCTGGCGGTTGAAGCGAAGGTGCTGACGCCCGAGGCCGAAGCGTTTCTGGCACGATTATCCTGGCCCGGCAATGTCCGTCAGCTGGAAAATGCCTGCCGTTGGATCACAGTTATGGCGTCCAGCCGCGAGGTGCTGGTGTCCGATCTGCCGCCCGAGCTGCAGGAGGATCAGGAGGAAGCCGCACCGTCCGGCAGCTGGGAGATGGGGTTGCGCCAGTGGGCGGACCGGGCGCTCGCCCGTGGACAGCAGGACCTCTTGTCGGTGGCCGTACCTGCCTTTGAAACGATCATGATCGAAACCGCGCTTAAGCACACCGGCGGGCGCCGCCGCGATGCGGCGCTGCTGCTGGGCTGGGGACGCAATACCCTGACCCGTAAAATTAAAGAGCTGGGCCTGGAGACGGAGGATGGCGGCGAAGATGAGTAGCCGCTGCTGCTTAGTGCCGGTACCCTTTGTTAAGCAAGTCTTTGTTGTAAGTGAGCGCTCACAGCGGCCGGTTTGTGAATACGTTGCTCTCGCGCTGTGAGCCCCCGGCTGGTACGTCGACCAGCCCCGGTCATTTTATCCAGTCTTTGCGGTTGGCGGTAGCTGATGGCCGGGTTGAGCTGAGTTTGCGGCTTGCCTGACCGGGCGGTGCTCCGGTCCTTCAGAGGCTTATTTCAGCGCTGGCACCAGCATGTCCCAGCCGCTGGGCGTCTGTATCCTTCCCATCTTGACCTTATCCCGCTGTCCTTGCAGTCCCTGCAGAAAAATGACAACGCTGGTTGCCAGTTCGTGCTCAGGGTCGGCCTGCGTCGCTGAAGGCTGGTTGATATCCTGATCGGCAGGGTTCATGGCAAACAGTTTGTCCGCGCTGGTCATGTCGCCATTGAACAGAAAGTCGCGCCACTGGCCGTTTTCCCACAGGCGGCCCCAGTAGCAGTATTGGTTAGCGTCGATCGCTTTAACCTGCGGCTGGCCCCACATCAGAATGAAGCGTTCGGTTTCCATGTTCTTGCAGTTGTCCTCTTCCATCACCGCCATGACATCGAGGGCCACGCTGTCATCAGTGCCTGGCGTCATGGCCAGCGAGGTCAGATAGACCGGCACATGTCCGAGGGATGACTCGGCAAAAAAGGATGGCTCGCCGTACACATAGTCGACCTCGAAGGAGGATTCATCCAACGGCCAGCCCAGGCTTTGCAGAATATCGAAAAATGCACCGGGATCAATAGGCTGCGATACGCGCATCCGTTCACTGAGGGTACTGGCGTCAAAACCGTCCGCTGTTTCATCGCCCGCCGCGGCCATGGCTTCATTCAGCAGCTTTGTCATCATGGTGTCGGTGTTTTGCTGGTTGCCCTGCAGAGCAAACGCTTCGGCAACGGCTTGTAAGTCATCGGCGGGATTTGTCGCAGGCGATGGGCGGGTGGGGGCGGCATCGAGTAGCAAGGGCTGGCTCAGTGCCGTCGATGTGGGTCTGAGTTGTTCGAGCAGGCGTTGGGCGTCGTCGCTGCTGAGCTTCAGGGCCTGGCTGAGTCGCTGCGCAAGGATAGTGGCGCGTTGTTTGGCCTCGTCGCGGCTGATCTCCTCATCCCAAAGCGAGGGCTGGCCCTTCAGCATCGCTTTGCAGAGCGTGGCCCAGCGCGTATGGCCATACATCATGGCAACGGTATCGTTTGCCTCCTGCGTGGTGATATTCAGGCTGCGTCGCAGTGCCTGGCCGACCAGGCGCGCTTTCTTGTTTTGCTTGGGAGTAAATTTCATGCGGATTTATTCTCTGGGCGGGCGGTAACCGATGGCTGTTGAGTTGTGGGCAGAGGGGGCGACAACTAGGTCCCGCCGTGGAAGCCGGTCTGGCGCCAGGCCTCATAGCTCACGACGGCGACGGCATTGGACAGGTTCATGCTGCGGGCCTGAGGCAGCATCGGGATACGGATTCGCTGGGTTTCGGGTATGGCGTTACGCACGCTGTCGGGCAGGCCGCTGGTCTCTGAGCCGAACAGCAACACATCGCCCTCCTGATAGCGCGGCTCGTCGTGCGGCCGGGAGCCCTTGGTGGTCAGGGCAAAAATACGCCGTCCTGCCATCGCGTCCAGAAACGCTGGGTAATTCGGGTGCACCGTGA
>JBFGYY010000009.1:0-16706 GCA_041587095.1 Motiliproteus sp.
CATAACCATCCACCAGCCGGTTCAGTAAACACTCTAATTGGGGTATATGACCGACCAGCAGTGCGTTATCCAGACCGGCATCCTGCAGATGCTCAATCAGAAAATCAACATCGCCATCGGGCAACAGGTGCGGATCAACATGCATGCGTGACGCAACGCCCAGCGAAGCACGCAACCGCTGCGCGCTGTGCAGGGCTCGCATTACCGGACTGGTATAGATCTGAACCGCGTGATGAGCAGTACTCGCAATCTGCTCCGCTACCTGATCGATCTGAATCAGCCCTTGTGCACTCAAGGGCGAATCGAGGCTTCCGTATTCCTGCGGCTCAGCATGGCGCAGAACGTAAAGCAGCGGCATCAGCCTACCGGCTTGGTAACAAACTCAACATCCTCACCCTGCTCGCGCTCCATCAGACAGCGAACCACTTCAGAGACGGCCTCATGCTGAAAAACAACGCGGTATAACCCGTTCACTAACGGCATGGAAACGCCGAGCTGATCGGCCCGCTCCTTTACGTAGCGAATGGTGTTGACACCTTCGGCGACTTCACCAAGCTCCTCAACGACATCATCCAGCGAACGGCCTTTACCCAGCGCAAATCCAACGCGAAAATTACGGCTCAGCGGCGACATGCAGGTAACAATGAGATCACCAACCCCTGCCAACCCCAGAAAAGTCATCGGATCAGCGCCCTGAGAAACGGCAAAGCGGCTCATTTCTGCCAGGCTGCGGGTCATGAGCATTGAGCGGGTATTCTCGCCCATCTCCATGGCCGAGCTCATTCCGGCCGCGATAGCATAGATATTCTTCAGCGCACCACCGAGCTCGACCCCATACAGGTCGGTGCCGGCATACACACGAAAGTAGGCGCAATGCAGGATCTTCTGTATTTCACAACACAGTGACGCATCCTCACTGGCAATGACTGTCGCTGATAGCTGTTTACGGCCGATTTCCTTGGCCAGATTAGGCCCGCTTAACACGCCGATACGACACTCGGGGGCCTCGTCAGCGAGTACCTGGCTCATCGACTTAAAGCTACCGGCTTCAATACCCTTAGTGGTGCTGACAAGGGCCATTCCGGGCTTAAAATATTGCTTTGCCGTTTGCACGACCGTGCGGAACACCGATGAGGGGATGGAAACGAAGACCACCTCAGCATCACGCAACGCCTGTTCGAGCGACGCCGTAAAAACCAGACCATCGGCCAGGCGACACTCAGGCAAGTAGCGCTTGTTAAACCGGCTTTGCGTCATTTCCAACGCTTGCTGCTCGTTTCGCATCCATTGCGTGACCCGATGGCCGTTACTCGCTGCGATATTCGCCAGCACAGTGCCGAAACTCCCGCCGCCGATAACCGCAATAGTCTTAGGCACAATACAGCTGTCCGAACTCATATCAATCTCCATGGCAGCACACTCAGGCGGGGCGACGTAACAGGGACTCTTCAGGGTGTTCGCAGCGCAGACGGCGCCCCAGCAGCGCTTCTATCTCGGGCACCATAAAAGCGTCAGATTCACAGGCGAAACTAAAAGAGATACCGTCGGTACCGGCCCGGCCTGTACGGCCGATTCGATGCACATAATCTTCAGGGTCTTCGGGCAGGTTATAATTGATCACATGACTGACACCATCAACGTGAATACCCCGACCCGCCACATCTGTCGCCACCAACACTTTGACACGGCCGCTACGAAACGCCTCCAATGTTTTCACGCGTTGATTCTGAGCGACTTCACCTGAAAGCAGTGCAGCCTCGATACCGGTTCGCTGTAACCGCTCGGTCAGCCGGCGAGTAATATCCCGACGATTGGCAAACACCATCACCCGCTCCAGCTTTTGATCCTTGATGATGTTGTATAACAGATTAAATTTGTCGGTTTCGCTGACCATATACAGAAACTGCTCCACCGTATCGGCCGTTACTTGCTCAGGTTCTATTTCAATGGTGACAGGATCCAGCGTCCATTGACGGGCAAGATTTAAGATATCGTCGGAAAAGGTGGCACTAAACAGCAGCGTCTGACGGTCACGCTTATGCGGGGTATTACGAATGATGGTCCGAACATCCGGAATAAAGCCCATGCTGAGCATCCGGTCAGCCTCATCAAGCACCAGCACTTCAACGCCACTCAGGTCCACATCACCTTTGCTGTTGAAATCCAGCAAGCGCCCCGGGGTTGCAACCAGTATATCGACCTTTTTTTCTCGCAATGTGCGCCGCTGCTTCTCGTAGTCCATACCTCCGACTACAGTTACAACCGACAGATCGGTATAACGGGTTAAACCGTAAGCATCGCTGGCGATCTGCATCACCAGTTCGCGCGTAGGCGCAACAACCAGAACCCGAGGCTTACCGTTACGACGCGACCCTTCCAGCGGAAAATCAACCAGATCGGTAATCGCACTAATCAAAAAGGCAGCCGTTTTACCGGTGCCGGTTTGCGCCTTGCCGACAAGGTCCTTGCCTTCAAGCGTGTGCACCAGGGTTTTGCTTTGAATGGGGGTACAGTACTGGAAACCCAGCTCAGCGATCGCTTGCATCACTGAATCGGGCAGGTCCAGATCGTGGAAACGAACCTTGCCCTCTTCAGCAGGGACTGAGAAATTTTCGAGTTTCCACTCAGGCGCGACCTTTTTTACGCGGTCTTTAGCCGCGGCCGTTTTTTTTACCGGCTCGGCTTTTGATCGCTTTGCCAGCGTATTAACAGAGGCTTTCTTTTCAGCGGCCGCACCGGAGCCGTCTTTAACGCCCTTGGGTTTTGATGAGGCAGGTCTTGAGGCGGGTGCAGCCGACGGAGGAGCTACTGTTGGCGTCTTGGTCAGTTTGTTGATCCAGTTTTTTAACAAAATACTGCCTCATCGATGACTTTTAATAACTCATTGGTTTGGATCAGAATTGTAAAGCAAAAGCAATAATGCGCCTATTCCTTTTGCAGGAAAGCACTGCGTTAGATACAAAGCGAACCTCTAAACGCGCATTATCTTAAATCTGCAACTTAAAAGGTGGCAACGATTGCAACAAAGCACGCCCGTATCGCCGTGTACGTAACCGGCTATCCAGGACAGTAACTCGACCGGTATCGGATTCCGAGCGCAATAACCGACCACAGGCCTGAATCAGCCGAACGGATGCATCAGGCACAGCAATCTCCATAAACGGGTCCCGCCCCTGCTCTCGCACCCACTCATTCAAGGCTGATTCAACCGGATCATCGGGAACTGCGAATGGGATTTTGGCGATCACGACGTGAGTCAGATAGCGTCCCGGTAAATCGACCCCTTCGGCGAATGAGGCCAGACCGAATAAGATACTGCCCTTGTTGGTATCGATACGCTCACGATGCTCCCGCAACAACTCCTGCTTGGAACGCCCGCCCTGCGACAATACGAGCGCCTGCAAACCCGCATCCAGCCCTTCACGAACGGCCAGCATCTGGCGCCATGAAGAAAACAGTACCAGGGTGCCTTCGCTGATATCAACCGACGACTGCAGCGCATCAATAATCACCTGATCATGCGCGGTGGCATCCCCGGGATCGGCACGCATCGTCGGTACGATCAGTGTTGCATTATCCGTATAGTTAAACGGACTTTGCACACGACAATAGCGCGCAGTATCAGGCAAACCGGTATGCAGCTGCAGCCGTGCAAAGCTATCCAGCGCAGTCAGAGTAGCCGAGGTGACCAGCGCGCCATGACAACGCGACCACAGCTGCGCCTGCAAGGTACTGGCAGCGATGATAGGACTACAGGCCAATTCGACATCATCTTCCGCCCCCTCGCGCTGCAAAAAGCTGACCCAGCGCGCTTGCGGAGGCGACGCAGTATCTGGCCGGGCATATTCCTGCAGTAACTGGCACATCGCTTCTGCACGACCTGCCAATTGACTGAAGACCGGGTACGTTCGCTCGGCCAGGCTGCGATCAATGCCGTCCGAAGGGTCCTGTATTGCCTCCTGCAACACATTGGCGGCAGCGTCTAACTGGGTGTGCAGACGCACCAGCACCGTCTTTAATCTGTCAGACAGATTCTGAATCTCCCCGGGTACGACGCCACCGGGAAAGCGCCAGTGACTCGTCCCGCGGCGCTTATCCTGTACTTTGTCAGCATAGGGGGCAACCAATGCACTCAGCATACTTAGAAGCGGCTCTGCGCTCTCGACCAGCTCATTAACCGGGGCACAAAGACGCGCTATTCCTTCCGGTTCTGCTAATAATTTCAGTTGGCGCTGAACCGTTCTTGGCAGTTGCTTAAACCACTGCCCGGCACTACCCAGTCGCATGCGATAAGAAAAATGCTGTAATGTTTTATCGGCCAGGTGATGACCTTCATCAAATATATAAAGCGTTTCCTGCGGCTCAGGCAGGATAGCACCACCGCCCAAAGAAAGATCCGCCAAAACCAGATCATGATTGGCGACAATGCAATCAGCCTTGTCTAAATCCTGCCTGGCCTTGAAAAAACTGCACCCGCTGAAATGACTGCAACGACGATTGGTACACTGGCGATGATCCGTAGTGACCGGCTGCCACTGTTCGCTGCTGAGCTCATCCTCCCAGTTATCCCGATCACCATCCCAGACACCCGAGATGTAGCGGTTGGCCATGGCCTCATACAACTGTTTGCTCGCTGCATCGGGCTGCTGAAAAAGCTCATCTTCATACAGGGCCATATTGGGGTCGCTGTCCTGCAGCAACTGGTCCAGGCGACTCAGGCACAAATAACGTCCCCGCCCTTTGGCCAGCGCGAAGGAGAAAGTCAGCCCACTGTTTTTGAGCAAATCCGGTAAATCCTTGAAAACGATCTGCTCCTGCAAGGCAACGGTCGCTGTTGAAACAACCAAACGTTTCTCCAAGTGCTTCGCCAGCGGGAGTGCTCCCAATAGATACGAGACCGTTTTACCTGTCCCTGTCCCGGCTTCGACAACACACAACGAAGGTTCGTCAGACGCGGTACCAGCCAAGCCCTTAACCAACTCAGCAATCATCAGCCGCTGCCCGTAACGAGGCTTGAATCCTTTATTTTCAAGGTAAGTCCGGTACGCCTGTTGTATTTCCGAGCGTAGCCCGGCATCGATATCGGTCACCAGTAGAGCACTCTTACTAAATTACTAAACCATTAAAAAGCGCAGGGGCCGAAGCGTATATCGACAGAACCTGCGCAAACAACAAAACAACTAAGGCCATTTTGACACAACATAACTAGACAACTGTATAAAAAAACATATACTGTATAAAAAAACAGATAGGCTCAAACGCGATGATCAAACTGACCCAGCGCCAATCAGACGTCCTAGAATGCATTCGTGACTATATCGAATCGACAGGTTACCCGCCAACGCGTGCCGACATTGCCAAAGAGCTCGGGTTCCGTTCAGCCAATGCCGCCGAAGAACATCTGAAAGCGCTGGCACGCAAGGGCGCCATAGAGATCATTCCCGGTGCTTCACGCGGCATCCGCATCCCCGCCGATGAAAACCAAAGCACCGGCATCCCTATTGTCGGCCGGGTTGCAGCAGGCTCCCCTGTTCTGGCCCAGGAACATATCGACGATCATTGTACGATACCCGCTGACTTTTTCTCACCCAAAGCGGATTACTTTTTAAAGGTTCAGGGATTGAGCATGATGAACATCGGCATCCTTGACGGTGATTTGCTGGCTGTGCATCAAACCCGGGAAGCGCGCAACGGTCAGGTTATCGTTGCCAGAATCGACGACGAAGTGACCGTAAAACGTTTTGAAAAAAAGCAGCATAAGGTCAAGTTAATTGCCGAGAATGACGATTTCGCCCCTATTGAGATTGACTTGCGCTCACAGGAACTGGTCATTGAAGGTCTCGCCGTAGGCGTACTCAGAAAAGGTAGCTAATCATGTTTGAATTTCAGCGTGCTAACCGAACCACAGGCTTTCAGTCACTGACTGACACAAGCCCTCAACCAAACCTGATTCAAGGAACGTGGGCAGGCAAGATCACCGAGATCATCATGCAGGATGAAGCAGAATATAATTTTCAACTGCTTATGCCGCTGCTGGCGCAGCTCAGCAAAGATGATCGCTGGTTTGCCTGGATAGCCCCGCCACTTAAGCTGCCTAAAGACTGGCTCAGGGAGGCAGGCATCGATCTGAATAAAATCATGCTGCTGCAGCCCGACCAAGATCACAGCACGTTTGAGCTGGCTCAACGCGCGCTCAGTACCGGCACCTGTCACGCGGTCATAAGCTGGCCGCAGGCATTAAGCAACGATCAATTCTCCATGCTGAAGACAGCAGCTGAAGCGGGCAGAAGCCACGCCATATTAATACGCCCGCGATGAATGAAACGCAACCCGGAACCTCTCAACCCGGAATAAGACATCGCCGACCAGCCAAAACGGCTTTAATAGCTTAGCGTTTCTCCTCGACTCTTTATGGAATCGACCCACAGGAAAAACGCTTTCTTTGCGGATCATTACCACTCACTCATCGCTTCGCGCTGGCGCTCAACCAATGTCGAGAAACTTTCCAGCCAAAGTTCAAGCTGATCGATAACACTCTGCTCGTCGGCATAGTCCGGATTAACCTGCACGACATGTATCTCCGACAGGCTGGCGTGATGCGAGCTTTTAGCCTGCTCAGAATCCTGCGCCTGCCAACACGCCGCATAAGCAGCCTGCATCTGTCCCAACCACCGATCCTCACCCAGCAACTGTCCTATCTCGTTAACTTCAGGCGCTTCGAGGCCTTTCTCCTCTAATCGCCCCTGCAAATCTGCCAGACAGTTAACCGTTTCTGGTTTCAGCCTGTACACTTCTGCGATCTCCCGCAAAAAGGAGATGTAACCCGAGTCCAGGTGGAACAACAGCGATTCATTAAATGACTCAATCAACGCATGCTTATTCCATCCAACGCTCTCCTGAGCACCTTTCAACTGGTCCAGATGCAATCGTGCAAATGTCAGTTTTTGATTGGTTCTGGAAATATACACACTAGCCATACTTACTCCTGCTTCTTTCCCTGACTTGTCACTGGCAGCCTTTAATTCATCAGCGGCCAGCGTAGATAATTTACTCTGCTCAGCCTTAATGGATCAGCATGTTACATGCCGCTAACTATCCGCCTTTTTGCTCTTGGCTTTGCGAGCTTTTTTTTCAACCACTGCCCACTTATTATCCTGAAAGAAAGCCTGCCAACCGGTGGCCTTACCATCGACCTCGGTCATGACATACTGCTCCTTGGTTTTACGGCTATAACGCACGACAGTCGGATTACCTTCGCCATCCTCCTTAGGCGCACTGAACAAGAACGCATATTTCGGATCGATTTCATCCTTGTGCGGCAGAAGCTCGATAATTTTCGGCGCACGTGTTTCACGATTTTTCGGAAACTGGCTGGCAGCAAGAAACAGGCCCGACGCCCCGTCACGCAAAATATAATGATCGCTCACCTTGTCGCACGCGAGCTCAGGCATCGGTACCGGATCCATTTTCGGCGGAGCCGCCTCACCGCTTCTCAATAATTTCCGAGTATTTTTGCACTCTTCGGTCGTACAGCCGAAATACTTGCCAAAACGGCCGGTTTTCAACTGCATCTCTCCGCCACACTTGTCGCACTCCAGCCGCGGCCCGTCATAACCCTTGATCTTAAATTGGCCGGTCTCCACCTCGAAACCCGCACAGGCCGGGTTATTACCGCAGACATGCAACTTGCGGCTTTCATCAACCAGATAGCTGTCCATAGCCGAGTCGCAGATTGGGCAGCGGCGCTTTTGCAATAACAGGCGCGATTCAGCCTCTTCGTCGGCATCTATGCTGACAACTTCGTCACCATCAACCAGGTTCAGAGTGCCTTTGCAGCGCTCTTTAGGTGGTAAGGCATAGCCCGAACACCCCAGGAAGACACCGGTTGTAGCCGTTCGAATCAACATAGGGCGCTGACACTGCGGGCAAGGAATATCCGTTTCCGTAGGCGTATTCAGCCGCATACCTGTGTCAGGATCTTCGGCTTGACTGAGCAGCATTTCAAAATCGGTATAAAATGTATCCAGAAGCGCTTTCCAGTCAGCACTGCCCTTTGCCACTTCATCGAGATTATTTTCCATTTTAGCGGTAAAGCCGTAGTCCATTAACTCCTTGAAGTTTTCGGCTAAACGATCCGTGACAATATCACCCATTTTTTCGGCATAAAAACGTCGGTTAACCTGCCTGACATACCCGCGGTCCTGAATCGTCGAGATAATGGAGGCATACGTGGAAGGACGCCCGATGCCCTGTTTCTCAAGCTCCTTAACTAAGGCCGCCTCGCTGTAACGAGGAGCAGGCTTGGTAAAATGCTGAGTCGGATCAAGCCCTTCCAGGCCCAATTCCTCGCCCTTGTTCACCTCGGGCAACAAACGGTCTTCGTCTTTCGTACCCGGTGGCTGTACCCGAAGATAACCATCGAAACGCATAACACGACCGCGGGTACGCAGCTCAAAATCGCCGCACTGAACGGTGATACGCGAACTGGTAAATTGTGCCGGTGGCATCTGACAAGCCACAAACTGACGCCAGATCAACTCATAGAGCCGCTGCGCATCGCGCTCCATATCACTCAGCGAAGCCGACTTAACGCTGACATTTGAAGGCCGGATAGCCTCGTGCGCTTCCTGAGCCCCTGCCTTGCTGCTATAGCTGATTGGATTTTCAGGCAGATATTTTTGACCAAACTGCTCCGCAATATAGTCACGACAACCGGCCACCGCTTCAGCGCTAAGGTTGGTGGAATCGGTACGCATATAAGTAATATGACCCGCTTCGTAGAGCCGCTGGGCCATCATCATGGTTTTCTTGACGCCAAACCCCAGTCGCGTACTGGCGGCTTGTTGCAGGGTCGACGTTATATAAGGCGCCCCGGGCTTACCTTGCGTCGGGCGATCCTGACGGTCGATCACTTCAAACGCATGACTACGCATCTGTTCAAGCGCCGAATCCGTTTCGCTTTTGCTACCCGGACGGAACTCTTCGCCCTTGCACTTAGCAACATCAAAAGGAACGACGGGGCCGGCCTTGGTTTTCAGCCGTGCGGAGACATCCCAGTATTCTTCAGGAATAAATGCCCGGATCTCTTTCTCTCTTTCAACCACAAGCCGAACCGCTACCGATTGAACCCGTCCGGCCGACAGCCCCCTTGCAACCTTGGACCATAACAAAGGCGACACCATGTAGCCGACAATGCGATCAAGAAAGCGCCGGGCTTGTTGAGCATTCACATGGTGCATATCCAGCTCACCGGGATGAGAAAACGCATCATCGATCGCTGATTTCGTGATCTCATTAAAGACGACCCGCTTAAAACGGGCATCGTCTCCGCCAATGGCTTCACGAAGGTGCCAGGCAATCGCCTCCCCTTCACGGTCAAGATCGGTCGCGAGATAGATTTGATCGGCACTTTTAGCAATCCGGCGCAGCTCATCGACCACTTTTTCTTTGCCGGGCAGAATTTGGTAGTTTGCCTCCCAGCCTTTATCCGGATTCACCCCCATGCGCGCAATCAACTGCTCTTTGGCTTTTTTCTGCTTGTGAATCACTCTGTCCTCAGGGGACAACTTACGCGTTGCGGCTGCGGCCCGTGCACGCTCTTTAGGGTCTACCGTAGAGCGGCCGCCGCCACTGGTTGGCAGATCTCTGATATGTCCGACACTGGATTTAACAACAAAGTCGCTACCCAGGTATTTGTTGATCGTCTTGGCTTTGGCTGGTGACTCGACGATGACTAACGATTTGGCCATGATAAATCAAAACCCATAATAAACTGGTTGGGCGTAATGCCGCGAAAGCGACATATATACGGGCTTGTCCGCTAGGGGTCAAGGGACTTACTCCTGATGCCTCTTTATTAAATCGCTGATTTGTCGTCTCAGGACATGGCCCAAATACCTTATTTACGGTTACTATAGGGCCTTAATCAGGCTGGATATTTTAGCCTTCGCTGTCGCCCTACTAATTCTGATGCATCATGGATAAAACCCATATTCTCGCTCTTTTCGGCCTCTGCTTTCTGCTGCTTCTGGCACTTGGCGGCAACTATTACCTGCACCGTCGAGAAGTTCTGGAAAAAGCTCGTAAACAATTGATACAAAAAACAAAAACAGAAACCGAACAGATTTTATCCGCCTTAATTACGCTCAAGCAGATAAATTGTGATCCACGTGTCATCGAATTTCTGAGCAACCACTCAGCTCACCAGCTTGAGAGGATGCGCGCACTCGACCCTGAATCGGGCTTAATGGAGCAATTGACCGGGCCTACGGCGAATAACAGTAAGGGCTCCACGCCCCCTCCGCCGATTTTAAGCAAGCGAGCCATTAACAATGCTCAAAACAACATCCGCTATACAGGCACACTTCTCCAGCAACTGACCAACGACGGAAAAATACCGCCTGCCGTTTATGGCGAGCTGCGTCGGGAGATGATCTGGCAATATTGCAAGGTAGAAATAGACGCCCATTTAACAATGGGTAAGAAAATGCTCAACAGCAAAAAAATATCTATTGCGGCTTCTCATTTCAAGCAAGCGCGCAGCACCTTGTCACGCGTATCCTCAAAAGATCCGAGACGAATTGAAGTTCTCGCTGAAATTGATGACCTGGCCAAACAAGCAACACCATTCAGAATCGCTTTTGACCAGCAAGACCCTGCTTGATATGACACCACAGGGCGTTGATGAGCCGCTAGGGTAACTCGCTAACGACACGTTCAAGGACATGCTTCACGTTATCTACAGCATCTTCACGCCCCTGCTCCCACCAGCACAGAGAGACCGCTAAGGGCGTGGACTCCAGCATATACACATCAGCGGGTAAGTCCTGAATGATATTCGCCAGCTTCTCCAGAGCAGGGTCACCCATACTGTCTTCGCCTCTGGCCCAACACCACCCTTTGGGCAAGCCCCGGTTTGCATGGCCATTGACCTTGAATATCCGCCACGGCGTCACCTTCACGGCTGCTGGACGCGCACTGTTACCGGTGCGTGATAGCGAGTAAGTTACACACGACTGCGTCTCAGGTTCTGCTTCCCCAATCGCGCGGGGAAATTCCAATCGATTGATCTGAACCTGCATCCCCTTCTGCATCGCTTCACGACGGAAAATTGCCTGCACACGCTGCCGGGGGGACGGCATCATCCACATCATTGATCCAACCAACGATACCAGTACCAAACCTATAATAATCCAGCCCATTTCAACGATTGCCTCGGTTCAATTGCACTTTGCTTCAAGGGGTCCTATGTTAAGCTAAAACCAAGTGTAAAAGCAGAGGACGCAACCATGAGCTACCGACATATTTTGCTGGCCGTCGACTTGACAGACGAGTCGAAGCAGGTCATAGAAAAAGCGATTTCGCTAGCCCGGGAAGGTAAATCCAAGCTGAGCCTGATCCATGTAATTGAACCG
Source organism: Motiliproteus sp. (assembly GCA_041587095.1). GTDB lineage: Bacteria > Pseudomonadota > Gammaproteobacteria > Pseudomonadales > Balneatricaceae > Motiliproteus. The sequence goes on from JBFGYY010000009.1 coordinate 11,415, forward strand.
CTGAGTTTTGCCTATGGCGGCGATGTCCCCATGGATCTGAGCACCATTCAGGACCAACTGGATGAACACGCGAACCAGCGCCTGAGCGCACTGGCCAACCAGCTTGAAATATCGCCACATAAACTTTTTGTTGTGTCAGGCCACACCGAAAGCGAAATCCACAGGATCGCCGAGCAAGAAGGTGTCGATCTCATCGTGGTAGGCAGCCATGGCAGGCACGGTCTGGCTCTGCTGCTGGGGTCTACGGCAAACGGGGTACTGCACGGCGCGGTATGCGATGTCCTTGCGGTGCGGGTGCGGGACGAATAACCTAACGACAGGTTGCGCCAAAAAAAACGGTTGCAAATAGCCCGGCATGTTATCCATCCATGACGCCCGACCAGCAGGGACGGCTTGCCCCCCGACAGCACAACCCACCCGCCAGCACAATCATTCAGCGAGACGGCCGCTACTGGCCGCCTCTGATCTTGCACACTAACCTTCTTGCAACGCCTCCAGCTCCAGCCAGCGCTCCATCAGGCCTTCATGCTCCTGATGTAATGCTTCAAGCTGCGCGATGACGCTGGCGGTTTTGGTATGATCCTGTAAATAGAAATCCGCTGCCGAGGTTTCAGCTTCCACGGCCGATATGTTCGCCTCAAGCAGTTCCAGTTTCTTCGGCAACTCATCCAGTTCGCGTTGCAGTTTATAACTCAACTTTTTCCTGACCGGCGGGGCTGGCGTTGCTTTTGCAGGTTCTGCTTTGGGAGCAGCCGTCACACTCGGTTCAGAGTCAGGCACCTCCTCGTCGGGAACCGATGCGTCCAGCAGCCGCCCCCCCAGGCGAACCCAATCCGCGTAACCTCCGATATACTCGCCAATCTTTCCCTGCCCCTCAAACACCAAGGTACTGGTGACGACATTATCAAGAAACGCCCGGTCATGACTGACAATCAGCAGTGTGCCCTTATACTCACACAACACCTCTTCCAACAGCTCCAGCGTTTCCAGGTCAAGATCGTTCGTCGGCTCATCCAGGACCAGCAAGTTGGCCGGTTTGGTAAACAGCTTTGCCAGTAACAGCCGGTTGCGCTCGCCACCGGACAGCGATTTAACCTTGCTGCGCGTACGACCCGGGGTAAAGAGAAAATCGCCGAGATAACTGATCAAATGGCGCTGCCGGCCATTAATTTCGATTGATTCCCGCCCTTCGGCAACGTTATCGATAACCGTTTTCTCCGGGTCGAGCTGCTCGCGCATCTGATCAAAATAAGCGACCGACAGATTCGTCCCCCTTTCTATCTGTCCGATCTGTGGCTCAAGATCGCCCAACAGCAGTTTCAGCAGTGTCGTTTTTCCCACGCCATTCGGCCCGATAAGACCGATACGATCACCACGCAGGATTGTGACATCGAGGTCCTTGACCAAGAACTGCCCGTTATATTGATGACTGATCCCCTTCGCTTCGACAACCCGCTTACCAGACCGGTCAGCCGTCTCTACACTGAACGAGGCCTTCCCCTGCCTCTCGCGCCGGGCAACACGCTCTTCCCGTAACGCCTTCAAAGCCCTGACACGCCCCTCATTACGGGTCCTGCGCGCTTTGATGCCCTGACGAATCCAGACCTCTTCTTGCGCCAGCTTTTTATCGAATAACGCATTGTGCCGCTCCTCATCAGCCAGCACACGCTCACGGTAGGCAAGAAAACTATCGTAGTTACCTTCCCAGGGGAATAATCGACCTCGATCGAGCTCGGCAATAACATTTGCGACGCGCTTTAAAAAAGAGCGATCATGGGTAATAAAAATCAGCGTGCCCGAAAACTCGAGCAACTGTTCTTCAAGCCATTGAATTGCGGTGATGTCCAGGTGGTTGGTCGGCTCATCAAGCAGCAGAATATCTGGCTCACCCACCAACGCCTGCCCCAGCGCCACACGACGCCGCCAACCACCCGACAGCTCACTCATCTTGCGTAACCGGGGCAACTTAAGGCGTGTAAGAATTCGCTCGACGCGCTGCTCCATATGCCAGCCATCGACGGCTTCGATCTGATGCTGCAGCGCTTCCAGCTCCTGCATACCAGACTCATAGTCTTCCTGCGCAGACAATTCGGCATAGCGATCCAGCAACTGCTTTACATTACCCAGACCGCCCACCACGACGTCGAACACCGTCCGGTCATCAGCCTCTGGCAACTCCTGGTCCAACATGGCTACTTTGAGGTCAGCACTACGCCATATCTGACCGGAGTCAGGTAGAATCCGGCCATCCAGCAACTTTAACAGGGTCGACTTTCCCGCACCGTTGCGACCAATAAGTGCGATGCGCAGGCCGGGCTGAATAGCCCAGTCACAATGATCAAGCAACGCATGATCACCAAATGCAAGGGAAGCCTGTTCCAGACGTAATAGAGCCATAGATTGAGATCCGGGGGTTAAAATCCGGTATTCTATCCTGAATCAGTCTACGATGCAGAACATGGATGAGGAGATGCAAAATTATGCCTGATCGATCTACCTGGAAACCACACCACCGGGAACCTCACAACCCACTGAGATCGGTCTGGATAGCCGCGTTTCTATTCGTCGGCCTGTATACCTCCAACCTGGCCGCCACACCATCGCAACAACCCCCGTACCCGCAAGGCATAGCGGATCAACGCCAACGCTACCAAGACGCTCACATCGCACTATCTAAAAACCGGCTAGCCGCCTTCGATGAGCTCACAGCATCCCTCACCGGTTACCCGCTTTATCCTTATCTTGTCTACGAACGCTGGTCTAAAAATCTGGCCAACTTAAACAAAAATCAACTGGACCTGTTCTATCAGCAGTTTTCGGACACACCACTGCCCGTGAGACTGCATAAAAAATGGCTGCGCTGGCTTAGCAGGAATAAGCAGGGAGCTACCTATTTAGCCAACTATGACGAACGATTCGACAGCACATTCTTCAAATGCACAACACTCTGGGTTCAGCACGAATCCGGCCTGAAAGACAAGGCGCTCAGGCAAACCAAACAACTTTGGCTGACATCCCGCTCACAACCCGATAGCTGCGACCCGTTATTTAAAAGCTGGCTAGCCTCCCCTTACTTTAATGAAGATATCGCCTGGCAACGGTTTTGGCTTGCATACAACGACAACCAGATAAAGCTTGCCCGCTACCTGACACGCTACTTAAAAAACCCGGAAAAACTCAAAACAAGCCAGCAAGCCCTGCAACTCCACAAAGACCCGACCCGGTTAAAATGGCTCCTTAGATCCCTCCCCTCAGAACACAAAGAGGAGATAATTCTACGGACACTCAAGCAACTGGCACGCACGGAGCCTGCCGAAGCCATCAAACAATTAGACCGCCTCAAACCTCACCTTGGAAAAGATGCCGCCAGTCTCGAAGCGCTCAAACAAAGCTTTATTTTCAGGATGGTCCGGCGATTTAACCCTGATAGCGAATCCTGGCTGGCGAGCATCAACAACCAGCAACTAAAGGCTTCGCAACTTGAATGGATTTTGCGGTTGCGCCTGAACAAACAGGACTGGGAAGGTATCGACAACCTTATTGACCAGCTGCCGTCGGACCTGAAGTACAAGGATCGCTGGCGTTATTGGCGGGCACGGTCACTCGATGAAACAGCCAAAAATGCTGACTCACGACAGCGCGCCTATGATATTTACCGCGAATTGGCCAAGCAGCGCAGCTTTTATGGTTTTCTATCCGCGGATCGACTCGATTTACATCCCAGCCTGAACAATCGAACCTCCGAGCGCGATGAACAACGACTGGAGGAATTGGCCAACCAACCGGCGCTGATACGCGCACGCGAACTCTATTACAACCAACAATACGCCTACGCCCGTTCGGAATGGTATCAGGGCACTCGCAACCTGAAAGAACAGGAACACTACTTAGCCGCGCGTCTGGCACGGCGCTGGGGCTGGTACGCTCAGGGTATTCGCTCAGCCATCGCATCCAAACAATGGGACGATCTGTTGCTGCGCTTTCCGCTGACGATGCACGAACTCGCTTTGAGCGCTTCTCAACAGCATAAGATTGACAGCCAGCTTATTTTTGCCGTGATACGCCAGGAGAGCGCCTTCACGACCGATGCAATCTCTCCCGCTGGCGCCTACGGCTTGATGCAACTGATGCCAAGGACGGCGAAAGAAACTGCGCGCAAGGTAAAAGCCAAATACCGCCGCCGTTCACAGCTGCATGATCCGCAATTTAACATCAACCTGGGCAGCGCGTATCTCGCCCGGCTGCTAAAACGCTTTAATGGCAACCGGGCGCTGGCAGCCTCTGCTTACAACGCCGGCCCGCACAGAACAGGCCAATGGCTGGCCAAACGGGGTAAACTGCCTCTGGACGCCTGGATAGAAACCATTCCGTTCAGCGAGACCCGCCAATATGTTCAGAATGTGTTGAGCTATTCCGCGATCTACAGCAAGCTTCTTGGAAAAACCGAACCTTTTTTGCGGCCAGAAGATCGCCAGCTAATCAGCGGTGAAAGCTGATGCCGGCTAATACAGAAAGATAGATCGAACAAGAGAAGATTACGCCAAACCTGAGCCTCCCCTCACTTGCCTGAGAAGCAAGGGAGGCAACAGGCGCGTTTACATCAAGCCAAAACGGTCCTTGATATGCTCAAGAACCTTTCCTGCCAGACGATTGGATTCAAATTTAGGCAAAAAGTCATTACAACCAACCTGCTGCACCATCGCCTTATTAAAATTACCGGACAGGGACGTGTGCAGCACAATGTACAATTCACGCAACGCAGGATCCTGACGGATCTCCGTTGTTAAACGATAGCCATCCATTTCCGGCATTTCGGCATCGGTAATCACCATCAGAAACTGATCGTTTATATCCCCTTGCTGGGCAAACGCGCGCAACTGCTCCAGCGCATCCGTACCATTAACCGCTTCGATGACGGTCATACCAAGCTGAGACAGGGTGTGCTGTACCTGTTGACGCGCCGTTCTTGAATCATCAACCACCATGACGCGCAAATGAGCGGCCATCTCCTTAGCCTGATCATCAACTAATTCCGGAGCAACGGTTGTTGTATACGGCGTCACCTCTGCGAGCACTTTTTCCACATCAACAATTTCAACAAGGCGATTATCATCAAGACGGGTAATAGCCGTGAGATAATGGGCACGACCTGCCGTCTTCGGTGGTGGTAATACATCAACCCAATCCAGGTTAATGATTCGCTCGACATCACTGACCAGAAAACCTTGTACGCTACCGTTATATTCGGCAACGACCATATGCGAGTCAGCCACTGTCTCGCTGGGCGTCATA
>JBFGYY010000010.1:0-16522 GCA_041587095.1 Motiliproteus sp.
CCTACGGGCTTCGGCGCAAGCGCCTCGTCTTAAGTTGCGGTACAACTTGTCGAACTGGAGGCAGTTCTCACCTGCTGCGTCCAATTCCAAAAGAAAGGCCCCGCACTTGGGTGCGAACGCAGGAGCGTAATATGTGCTGTGCTTGATGAGTTGATGCGGCAGATTGATCGAAACGGCCTGCTGGCCGCTTCGCCCCTGCGGGCTTCGGCGCAAGCGCCTCGTCTTAAGTTGCTGTGCAACTTGTCGAACTGGAGGCAGTTCTCACCCGCTGCGTCCTAATTGCATAAAAAAGGCCCCACACTTGCGTGCGGGGCCTTTTTTATGCAATTTGGTAGGACTAGGCAGATTCGAACTGCCGACCTCTACCATGTCAAGGTAGCGCTCTAACCAACTGAGCTATAGTCCTGTCGTTCAACGTGAGGCGTATTATAGAGCGCTGCTCAGGTTTGACAACCCTTTGATCCAAAAATATTTAACTCACTATTGATGCATCATTTGCATTGTCGTGACTCCCTGACCCTCCTGCTTAAAATAACGACAAAACCTTGTTAACCAACTCCAAATTGCCCCTCAAGCAAGGCAGATTAAACGCTCCACACAGGTCACGTTGGGCAACGCCAGATATTTCAGAAAATTAACGAGATCAATGCCAAAAATAGAAATAAGCTGTCAGGGACTATGGAGCCTGCTACCCCGACTGGCACAATCCCGGATCAAAAATATGGGTGTAACGCGGCTCGACATGGCCCGCTTCGAATGGCACAAGCGCAATAAGAGGAGATCGACAACACTGAACCATCCGATTCAAAACGTCACGCAATTCAACCATCGAATTGAACGAGCAGACCGGTGTCACCTGCTCAAACAACCGGGATGGCCCCATAGGCCCGTGAGCGAGTAACGCGGTAAAGATCGCCCCTTCCTGGATAGAGATACTGCGCCGGCTCCGGTCGTGACAGACTAAGCGGTGCGTATAGCAAGACTGCCTAAAAACCCCGCTGCGCTGTTCAACCACCAACTGCTTGCGGGCCAAGATAGCCAGAAGGCGCTGCAATTCGCCCTTGTCGACCAGTAACAGGGCACTGAACTGTGTATCGGACCGGCTCACAGTGTACAGACGCCCCAGTGTTACACGCTGACTAAACCGGGTACGGCACTGAGCCTTTACCAATAAACCGAGTACCTGCGATTCACTTTCCGGCAACGTACGTTTCACAGTACACCGCTTCATAACAACACCCTTTAAGCCTACAAGTTCGTAGCCAGCACAACCGCTCATCAACTGGGTTAATCATTGATTAGTGCCCGAAAGAGCACGGCTCAGCTCGGGCTAACATGAAGCTGATCCATTAGCGCATTACCCGGGACCCGCTCACCATGCAGGCGCCGCTTAACCGACGGGCCAAACACGACATTAAACGACACCATCAGCTGCTGAAGATAAAGCCCTTTGTCAAAAGCCCTGCCGATAATAAGCGACTGATTCGTTGCGATAACTGTTTAGGCCGGCACCCACACGATGCGTGCCAAGATAAATTAAAAAAGACAGGTGACTTCACGGAAGCCACCTGTCAAGAAGGTTGCTCGGGCAATAACAAGCAACCCACGGTGCTCTTTAGCTGACAGTCAATCAGGTTTCACGCCCCGGCAGACGATGCGCTCGTAACGGGCGAAAAACGTTTTCTGATCGTAATGCGCGATCGCCTTCATTGCGGTACACGCTCTGACGATCATCTGGTCAACCTGGTTCCTTTGTTCCGCAATGATCTCTGTTGCAACTGCACTCTTAGGAACCGTTGCTCATTGTCGTAGACACGAATAACGACTTGTCATCCATCTGGCAGATCGGCAAAAAACACATCCCATCGACCATAATACTACCAACTAACAAACATAGCATCAAAACAAACTCGTAGCACTTAACACAAAAAATACAAACCGGGTTTGAGTGATCGCTGCCTACGCGACCACACCGAGAATTGACAATAAGTCGCTCTACTGGCCGCAACAAAAAAAGCGCCGCGATACGGGGTACCGGGCGCTAAGGGACGACAACAGTTTTGATCGTAATACTGACAGCCAACGGCTGTCGTACAGGGCTGTTTCCACTAACTTAATCGAGCCAGGACAACGCCTCCTTCATGGCCAGATCACAGTCGATATTGACCCCGGTAAATAATTCAAAGGCGTCCAGCCCCTGGAAAAACCACAAATCATAACCGGTTAAAATAGCCAAACCGGCAGCGCGACTGGCGGTAATAAACTCCGTATTCAGGGGCGTATAGACCGCATCAAATACCCAGTTCTGAGTACCAATACGCGAGACCGGAAAAGCTGTACCGGGGTACTTATGCATACCTAACGGCGTTGCGTTTACCAAACCGTCCACACCCGCCATACAATCAACAAATTCTGGCGCACTTACCACACTCGCCGCAAAACCGCTTCGGCTCAACGCATCAACCAGTCGCGTCGCCTGACCGGCATCGGTGTCAAAGATGTGCAGATGCTCTGCGCCGAGATCGCCCAGTCCGAAGGCAATGGCCCGCCCGACACCTCCGCCACCCGCTATCAACACCCGGCCCGACTGACTTCCCTTGAGCTGGTGTCGATAGCCGTGCTTAAAGCCCGTGTAATCGGTGGTCGTGCCTTTCCAGCCATCAGTATCGAACAGCAGGGTATTCATCGCGCCGATAGTAACTATTTCGCTGCTCATAGGCTGCACCATCGGCACTACACGCTGCTTGTAAGGATGGGTAATATTCAACCCCCGATACCCCATGTCAGCACGACGCTTTACCTCAGTCTCGAGGCAGAAATCATCAAGGGTATCCGTATCGATAACCTGGTAGTCCACCGGCACACCAGCCAATTCACCCAAATAGATCTGTAGACGCGGCATCCGGGTACGCGACAGCCCCGAGCCGATAAGCGCTAACTTATGCATAGTAATTCCCTACTCTTGATAAGAGCTTTGTTCTGTATAACGGTGTTAAGAAAACTCGGCGGCCGGCAGCCGCCGCAGTTAAAAGCCCAGCAGTCGCGGCAAAAAAGTCACCGTGTCCGGTACAAAGGTCACCAGCAGCAGCACCATCACTTCAACCAAAAACATCGGCAGAATGGCTTTGGCAATACGACTGATACCCACCGACGCGACGGTATCGGCAACAAACAGGCAGATCCCCATTGGCGGGGTCACCAGACCGATCATCAGATTGAAAATAACGACAATGGCAAAGTGGGTAGGATCGATACCCAGACTGAGTGCGATGGGATGCAGAATCGGCACCAGCACCAACATCGCTGCCGTGCCTTCCAGCACCAGCCCAACCATCAGCAGCATGACGTTGACCACCAGCAGATAGACCCAGGGACTGCTCACCTCTGCCAGGACAAAGCTACTGATATCCTGCGGAATCCGCGCAAAGGTCAGCAGCCAGTTACCCGCGGCCACCGCCGCAATGATAATAAGAATGGTCGATGACACCAGCATCGAGCGAACAAAGATCGGCCCCAGCTGCTTGAAACTCAAGGTGCGCAGGATAAACATCCCCGCCAGCATGGCGTACGCACAGGCAAATGCCGCTGCCTCGGTCGGCGTAACAATCCCCAGCAGAATCGACATAACAATAAAAACAGGCATAAACAGCGGAACCCAAGCGTCCCGCAACGCCTTTAACCGCTCTCGCATCGGCATGCGCGGTCGTAACTCGGCATAGCGCCCCGCGTACACCCGTACATAGAGTGTCAGGCCGACCGCCAGAAAAATACCCGGCACCACACCCGCCAAAAATAACGCGGGCACCGACACCCCGCTGGCGATCAAGGCATACACAATCACCGGAATACTGGGCGGTATCATCGGCCCGATGACGGACGATGCCGCGGTGAGCGCTGCCGCAAATTCACGCGGGTAACCCTCTTTCTCCATCGCCGGAATAAACACCCGCCCCAGGGCGGAGGTATCGGCAACTGCAGAGCCTGACAGACCCGCAAAGATCACCGATGCCCAGATATTCACCAACGCCAGGCCCGCTTTCATATGCCCGACCAAGGCGTTGGCAAAAGTGATAATGCGCTGTGTAATACCGCTCTCATTCATCAGCTCACCCGCCAAAACAAACAGTGGCACAGCCAGAATTGCGAACGAGTCGATACCTGCAAAAACCCGCTGTGATACCAGCGCAAACGGGAAATTCGTATCGGCCAGCAGATGCGTGCCGACGCCGATAATTACGGCAAAGGCGATCGGTGCTCCGATTACGACCAATGCGAGAAGAAGCAGAAAGCCCAGCATATTAGCGCCTCCCACCGTGCAGCAACTGGCGGATATTACCCGCCCCTTTCAACAGGGCGGCAACGGCCAGGCAGCCTCCACCGATCATCATGGCTGCCTGGAAATAATACATCTGCACCCCCATGCCGGTAGACATGATGCCACCACGTTTCATCATAAACAGGTAACCCGAAATGGCGAGTCCGACCCCAACTGCCAAGGTCACCAGGTCAATCACCGGGTGCAACCAGGCACGCAAACGCGGGCTCAGCAGGTCGTGGACTAGGTTAAAGCCAATGTGACTGGATTTTAGATAAGCGAGCACAGACCCAAACATGGTGCCGTAGATCATCGCGTATTTGGCCAGTTCCTCGCTCCACTCAAACGGCGCATTAAATGCGTAGCGGCTCAGACTACTGCTAAATACGACCAGAAAAACCACGGCCAGGGACAAACCCGTCAACCAGACCATTAATGTTCGGTAATAATGCAACATCGGAGATTTCCCAACTTTGCCGAAAGTGAAACCGCAAGGAACCGGGCCACCCGGTTCCTGTCTTCGCGTCGCCGGTTTTACTGAGCAGCCTTCGCAGCTGCCTGCAACTTGGTGATCCAGGATGCATCAACCTGGGTGCTGAGCCACTTGATAACGGCAGGTTGCGCTGTATCGCGGAATGCCTGCATCTGCCGGGCGTTTGGCGTCGTCACGGTCATTCCCTTCTCAACCAACTTTGAAACGCCTTCAGCCGAATTGAACTGCTGAACCGCACGGCCCACCGTACCGGCAATGATTGCAGCGCGGGATACGATCGCCTGATCTTCTTCGGACAGCCCCTGGTACAGGTCATCGCCCATCAGGATAAAGTCGGCGCCGTACACGTGACGATCCAGCGACAGGTACTTTTGCAGCTCGTAGAACTTGTTGGCGTAGATCACACTGACCGGGTTTTCCTGGCCGTCTACAACACCGGTACCCAGTGCCGTAGGTACTTCAGGCCAGGCGATGGGTGTGGGCTGCCCACCCAGTGCCTTTACCATTTCTACATACAATGGCACGGTCATAACGCGGATTTTCAAGCCATCCAGATCTTTTGGCTCGGCGATGGGGCGACGTGAATTAGTGAAGTTACGAAAACCTGTCTCTGCGTAGGCCAGCGTACGCAAGCCGGTCTTTGTCCGGCAATGCTCGGCCAGTTCCTGACCAAACTGCCCGTCCAACACTTTCCAGGCTACCGGCGCGTTCGGAAACATATAAGGGATATCCAGCACAGCGGCTTCGGCACAGACTTTAGAGAAAGCACCTGACACCATCGCCATGGACAGGGTTCCGTCCTGTACGGACTGCACCAGATCGGTCTCGCCCCCTAGTTGGCCGGCGGGATAAAGATTCACCTGGATGCGGCCACCGGACTCGGCTTCAACCAAATTTTTAAACACCTGCGAAGCAGCCCCCTTCTTGGACGTCGTCCACTCCTGAGAGTCAACGTGAGCCAGGCTGATCTCAATATCGGCGGCGGTAGCAAAGGTCATTGGCAATGCTGCCAGCGACGCTGCGGCAACCATGCCTTTAAAAGTTTGCTTTACGCTCATCACATGTTCCTCGTCATTGTTATCGTTGTTTAGAAACGTTCTAGAGGCCTTTATCAAAACGGTTCATCTGCGCTGTTTAAAGGCCGTGCAAGAGGCAAGGTCACTGCCGTAAAAATTCGCAACCGCAAACACCCTTGCTCAAATCCGCAGTCGGATATAACTCCGCGCCACCGAAACGTTAAACTACCTCAAGAAGCAGACACTATCAAGATCATCATACACTTTTGATTTTAGCATGCACACAACACAAACATCAGTACATACAGAAAACAACGAACTCTGAGACTAGAGCGCGCGGAGTATTTGTTTTTTAAAATATTGTTTTTAAAGATAAAAAATAAATATAATCCGCGATAGGCACAAACAAAAATGTCCTCGTCTAGCTTGTAAAAGAGCCATTTCAACGTCTTAAAAGCCAATTCCAAAGCATCGATCAACCGATAATTACAGAAATAAATGGTGATTTACGCTACCATTAACCTTCCGAACCGCCTCAAAGGCCCCGATTGTGAGCGAAACTGCAGAAAAGAAACTGGTGGGACAAGCCACCTACGACAACATTCGCAACGACATCGTGTCGGGCACGCTGTCACCCAATGAACGACTAAAACTTAATGAATTGCGTAACGCCTATAAGGCTAGCGTAAGCACCCTGCGTGAGATCCTGATGCGTCTGGTGTCGGACGGTTTTGTCGTATTTGAAGAGCAGAAAGGCTTTCGTGTGGTTCCGGTATCACTGTCCGACCTGCAGGAGCTGGTAGAACTGCGCATCACATTCGAACTGATGGGCATAAAAAAATCGATGCAACACAGTACGCTGGAGTGGAAGTCCAAGGTCGTCGCCGCACACTACAAGCTCTCACACATGGAAAAACTGATGCTTGAAGACCCCGATCAGCACGTCATGAGCTGGGTCAAGGCCGACCAAGGGTTGCATATCGCTCTGCTGGACAACTGCGGCTCGCGCCAACTTCGGCGCTACCACATGTCGATCATCGACCAGTTTATGCGCTACCAGATGCTGGCGTTAAAGACCGTTCCTTTCCGCGGCCGCAACTCGGCCCAGGAACACCAGGCCATCATAGATGCCGTGCTAAACGACGATTATGAAGCCGTAGCCAACCACCTGCGTGAACATATCGGTAAAGGCGCGCAACTCCCGGTTGGTTGAACCGTGCCGACAGATTGGAGCAACGCCACAAAGATGCTGCGCCGCCCGCGATTGACGACTCGATCTTGAAATACCGCAGACCCGCGCGACCCGCTTGATATGAAAGCACTCATATGCCAGAAAACGCTTCAGCCCTTAATTCAGAAGGGAGAATCACCCTAACCCGGCTACATCAGCAGACCCAGCACAACGGACACACTAAAGAATGCTGCGACGGTTGTCGCCATCAGGATTGATGAACTGGGCGCTTGCTGGCCATAGGCCCCGCCGATAATAGGGTAGACACCGATCATCGGCATAGCGGCAAACATAATCGCCGTGATCTTCAGCTCTTCACTGACACCCGGCGCGATGCTCACGGCCAGCCCGACCAGCAACGGATGCAGCGCTAACTTACCCGCGATAATGCTGGTGGTCTGCAAACCGGTCCCCCGTAACGGAGCACCAACCAAAGAGCCGCCAATCACAAACAGCGCCACCGGTGCCGCAGCCCTCGCAAGCATCTCCAGGCTTTGGTCCAGCACCGCCGGCACATGAATATCAAGCAGCGACGCGGCCACACCCGACAGGATAGCCAGTATCATGGGCGAGCTGAGGACGCGTTTGAGCAGGGGCTTCCAGAACGCCACCCCGCGGGTCCCGTTCCCTCGGCTCGCGCCGTACTCCAATAAAGCCAGCCCCAGCGGAATCATTAACAGATTTTCCACCAGCAGGACCATCGCGAAACCCGCAGCAGGCGGCGCAGCGAAGACCAGCAGCATAACAGGATAACCAAAATAGCCGCTGTTGGAACAGGACATACCCATGCCCGCCAACGCGGCAGGAAAGCCTTGTTTTATGACCCCCAGCCGACTCAGCAACAAGCCGACAGAAAACGCCAGCAAGGAACCAACCGCATACGCACCAACAAAGCCGGGATTCAGCATGTCGCTGAATTCCAGATTACTGATCGCGCGAAACAGCAAAGCAGGAATACCGAAGTAGAGAACAAAGCGCCCCATGCCCACGTTAGCTTCGGATGAAACGACCCGGCCTTTCACCGCGCCATAGCCCAGCAGAATCAGCAAGAAGATCGGAGTCGTGATCGCAAACATTGAAAACACTGAAAAATCCGCCATCGATGCGCTGATATGAACACGGCGGATTCAACAACAGGCTAGCGCAACAAAAGCCTATCGCGCCAGTAGCCTGTAGCTTGCCGTTTACACTTGTGTCTAAGGCATATGGGCCATTTTACCCGGCAGCGGATGCCCGAGCAGCGTTTCCATTTCCAGCGCCAGCTCGCCCAGCTGCTGCCAGTTGATGCCGGTCTCAATACCCATTTCACTCAATGTATAAGCCGCATCTTCGGTAGCAATATTGCCGGTGGCGTGAGGGATATACGGGCAACCACCAAGCCCCCCCAAACTGGTATCGAACAGCGACACGCCAGCCTGCATGCCCGCAAGCATATTCGCCTGCCCGAGTCCGCGCGTGTCATGCAAGTGCAGACTGATACGGGCACGGTCTCCCACCACATCTCGCACTGCCAGGACCATTTCATGCACCCAACGCGGATTGGCCAGACCCGCCGAATCGGCCAGATTGATCTCTTCCACACCCAAACTAGCGTACAGATCGGCAATCTCACACACCCGCTCTTTGGGAATACGCCCCTCAAAGGCACAGCCGAGCGCCGCGATAATACCGGCACGAATACGGATATTCTCGCTACGCGCAATGCCGATCATTTCGCGAATATGCGTTTTGGCCTGATCCAGGCTGCGGTTGGTGTTTTTTTGATTATGTGTCTCGCTGGCCGAGATCGACATGCTCAGGTGCTTGGCTCCAGCAGCCACGGCTCGCTTAACACCGCGCTGATTAAGCACCAATGCCGTATGCGTCACGGATTCAGAAGGCTCCAGGCGCGCAAACAACTCATCAGTATTCGCCATCTGGGGGACCCATTTAGGGTGCACAAATGAGCCTACCTGGATACGGCGCACACCACAGGCCTCCATACCCTTAATAAAGTGCAGTTTCTCTTCAACGGAAAACGAGCGCTTCTCGCTCTGTAAACCGTCACGCAGAGACTCATCCTCTAACAGGACCTGACTGGGTAGATCATTCATTGGCTCATCACCTCTCACGTTACGCCCCCGCAAACCAAAAATGGCGAGGAATCTGAATATTGCTAATTGGTAATATCAATTGATTTTCATAGTACATGAAGATTAAGATAGCATCTATACTAAGTTGCACGACAGGATCGGCGATCATATCTTTTCAGCCGAAATTCGTACCTATGCCAAACTGGACACCGTTATGCACAGAGACTCAGCTTCCGACCCACCCTCCTCGCAGTTGCGAGCCTACGAACAATTGCGCCTTGATCTTATGAACGGTTTTTTCCCACCGTCCAGCAAGCTGCAAATTTCCGCCCTGGCCGAACGCTACGACACCAGCGTCGGCCCTATTCGCGAAGCCCTGTCCCATCTCGACGCCGAAGGATTAGTCAGCAAGCGAGGCCAGCGCGGTTACTGGGCCGCTGAAATCTCTACCGTTGAGTTTGAAGAAGTGTCGCGATTGCGAGTCATCCTGGAAACCGATGCCTTAGAACGTTCGATCCTGAACGGTGATCTCGATTGGGAAAGCGCTATCGTCGGAGCCATGCATCGGGTCAAAAGCGCTCTGGCCTCGGCTCAGGCGAACCCCAATGCGGTACCGGACACGCTGATACAGCAAAATCGCGCTTTTCATATGGCGCTGATCGCTGCTTGCGGGTCCCGGCGGCAGATCGATTTCATTACGACACTCTACGACCAGACCGAGCGCTTTCGCCGCCGCTCAAGCCTGGATGAAAAAGAGGTGCAACAAGAGTTCGAAGAGCACCAGCAACTGATGAACGCCGCCCTGGCCCGCGACGCTAAAACAGCCTGCAGACTGCTGCAAGGCCATATACTGGAATACCGCAGCCGCGTGACATCGGCACTATCGGCGTAACTCCGCTGGTCCCCGCGACCACTCAGAAAGGAAGAGCCTTACATGACCAAACCCGTTTGTATTATCACCGGTGCCTCCAGCGGGATCGGCGCTGCAATCGCGCGCGCCATGCATGCCCAAGGCAAGGATCTCGTCATCCATGGTCGCAATCTCGATAAGCTTCAGGCACTGGCCGGCGAATTAAACGCGGTCTACCTGCAAGCTGATATTACCGACCCCGATGCACCGGACGCGCTGCTCAATCTCGCCCTGAACACCTATGGTCGCTGTGATATCGCGATCAATAATGCCGGAGCTATTGAAGTTGGTGCCATCGCCAGCATCGACATCAACAACGTCTGCAAGATGGTCCGTATCAACGTCGAGGCGGCTTTCCGTTTTGCCTATACCATCGTCCGCCATTTCGAAGCGCAGAACCGCGGCGATCTGGTGAATATCTCCAGCGTCATGGGTACCAAAACCCGCCCCTTCGCCGGGGCCTACTCGGGCACCAAGTATGCCATAGAGGCTTTTTCAGAGGCGCTTCGCATGGAATTGGCGCGTAGCGCAGTACGCATCACCTGTATCGAACCCGGTCTGGTTGAGACCGAACTGCAACGCGACTGGGACGTTAAACCCAGCGTGAGCATGAACATCCCCAACCCGCTGCAGCCGTCGGATATCGCCACGCAGGTGATGCACGTCATCAACCAGCCTCCGGGGATTAAGATCCCACGGCTGATGATCCTGCCGCGTGATCACGAGATCTGATCGCCACAGCGCCATGCGCCCGAGCGGAGCCACCGAGGTGCGCAGCGCACGAGCGATGGTGCAAGACAGGCCCAGACTATGTTCTCGATAATTGAAATTATCCTACCGGTCTTCGGTCTGATTCTGCTCGGGTTCTGGCTGGGTAAAATAAATTTCTTTACCCCGGCCGGGATCGGCGAAATATCCAAATTCATTTTCTATCTGGCAATCCCGGCGCTGATCTTCCGCACCGGCGCGCAAGGACTGGATACCAAGGCACTGGAACTGTCGATGCTGGTACTGTATTACGGCGTCAACCTGCTGATTTTTATTGTTTGTTTAGCACTGGGGGAACGCTGGCTGGGGCTTACTCGCCTGGAATCCC
This sequence comes from Motiliproteus sp., assembly GCA_041587095.1. Taxonomy (GTDB): domain Bacteria; phylum Pseudomonadota; class Gammaproteobacteria; order Pseudomonadales; family Balneatricaceae; genus Motiliproteus. Next base: position 11,134 of record JBFGYY010000010.1, read on the forward strand.
CGGTTTTCGCCACAGGAACCATCTACTCGAACCTGGTATTGGTTGGCCTGCCCATCGTGCAGACCCGTTTCGGTCAGCCCGGCCTTGTCGCGCTAATGACCATCATATCCATCAACACCCTAATCCTGTTTACCCTGCCCAGCACCCTCATCGAGTTGCGCCAGCGGTCGAACGCGTCGCTACTACAAACGGTCGGCATCACCCTGCGCTCGGTGCTGCGTAACCCATTGGTCATTGCCATCGTCGCTGGTTTTTCCTGGGGATTATCGGGCGCCGAGTTACCCTATGTCGTTGACCAGTTCACCGGACTACTCGGACAGGCCGCTGCGCCCTGCGCCTTGTTTGCGGTTGGGGCTTCACTGTCACAGTACCAGCTCAAAGGCCATCTGCGTGAAAGCTGGCTTATTACCGGTGTCAAGCTGGTACTAGCGCCGCTGCTGGTCTGGTTTACCGGGCATTACCTGTTCGATCTCTCCCCTGTCTGGCTGGCGGTCGCAACCCTCAGCGCCGGTCTGCCGGTGGGAGCGAATGTCTTTATTCTGTCACAGCGTTACGGCAGCTACGAACAAGTCGCCAGTTCAGCGATCCTGCTATCAACATTTAGCGCCATACTGACCCTGTCCGCTCTACTGCTGGCCATGGCCGGTATCTAGTCGATTTCAGCAATGCGTACCTGACCTGTTCTAAACACTCTCTGCTCCTAAACTACCAATCGTGCCCACTCCTCCTGCCTGCTGATCACCATTACCCCTTCTTCCCGACCACTTGTCGCCTGAATATTTTTCACTCACCAGCTTGAGTCACCCGAGTTGCGCCCCTCCTGCCCCACGCCCCGCCTGCGGGCCGCCCTAACGTCCAGGCAGGCATCCAGCACCGCTGATCACCAGATATATTCAATTTAATAACATATAAACGATAACGTAGCAGATAAATTCATTGCATAGATTTATCCGTGTCGTTATATTTTACGTATTACGAAACGAAACACGTAGCACCTATCCAAAACAATCAGCTGCGTGAAACACATCACATGTTATCTACCTGCTATGGCGTAATGCGAAAACGCAGCACACCAGCAGGAGGAGGAATTCCCAACATGGGTCACCAATTTTCACTGGCTCACCTGACCGTCCTACAACTGACTCCACCAGAAATGGTACGAATAGCAGCACGGACGGGTTACGACTTTGTTAGCCTGCGTATGACTGCAATTACGCCATCCGAGCGCACTTACCCACTCATGCACGACAAAAAAATGATGCAAGAGACCAAAGCGCTATTGGCTGATACCGGGGTTAAGGTGCTGGATATTGAACTGGCGAGGTTAGGACCTGAAAATGAGCCTGAAGATTACCAGGCGTTTCTGGAAGCTGGCGCAGAGCTGAACGCACGCCACGTAATAACCCAGCTGCCCGATCCGGATCGACTGCGGGCCGAAGAACGCCTGGCGCGCTTATGCGATATGGCCAAACCTCTGGGACTGACCATTGACCTGGAATTCCCCTCCTGGACTGAGACCCCGAACCTGGATGAAGCGACCCGGATACTGAAAAATATTGATCGCGACAATGCCGGCCTGCTAATCGACACGCTGCATTTTGACCGATCGCGCTCCGGCCTCGAGGATCTGAAGGCAGTACCGCGGGAGTGGTTTAACTTTATGCATCTGTGCGATGCGGGCAAAGAGATTCCCGACAGCATTGAAGGACTCATCCACACAGCGCGCTCCGAGCGTTTCTTTCCGGGTGAAGGCGGCATTGATCTACGCGCTATACTCGACTGCATGCCGACAGTTCCCTACTCCCTGGAGATCCCAAACGATCTGTTGATGGCAAAGCTGGGACCGGAGGAGTATTCACGCCGCGCGATCCGCGCCGCAGAACACTACCTTAATGGCGCAGACACCGGCTTGCTCAATCAGTCGATGAGCGCATAAGACCTCACTTCGCTGGCGGGCCGACACCCTGCATGGGAACGGTACCGCCACGGCAGCCCTCAGCGTCCAAACACTGACAGGCTTGCCATCAACCTGCATGCTACCGAAGCTGAGCGTTAGCGAAACGAGCCGTGCAACCGTCTGCACGGGTTCGCTAATTGGGTATCTTTGACAAACGACGGTTGCAGCAGGGGCCGCAGCAAGAGGCTTCGTAAACGCCTCGCAAGCTGACCGACGCCGAAACAGCATGTTTCTCGCGTCGGCAACTACACAGACAACGGCGTTAAGGTTTGATCTGATAAGGGGCCAGCAATCGTCGGTCTTCCTCGGGGACCGGCATAGCGCTGCGGGTTTCCAGATCCACCGTCACGACTGTCGTCAGTGACTCTATACAGCACTGGCCGTTCTGATGGATCTCCTGACTAAAACAAATTGAGCTAGTGCCAATTCGATCTACTGCAGTCAGAACCGTCGCCGGCGCGCCCCAATGCAACTCGCGGCGAAAATTGGTATTCAGATTCACCACCATCACCGGAGTCTTGGACTTCAGCTCTTCCCGCAGCAATGTTGTGCGTCCTTCATCGAGCCATACCGGGACCGTGGTATTACTGATGTGACCGCGCATATCCGTTTCATTGAAACGCGGTTTTATGGCGATCTCCGAGTAAACCGCATTCCTCTGAGGCTTCAAATAAGCCTCGCTCATAGCGTACGCATTTTCTGCAGGACCGGACCGGTATCAACCTGCACATTGCGCCAAAGAGTGAAGGCTTCTGCCGCCTGAGCCACCAGCATTCCAAGTCCGTCTGCGACGTGTTCAACCCCGCAATCGCGTGCAAAGCGCATGAATGCCGTATCGTCTTTTCCATAAACCAGGTCGTAGGCCAGTGCACCTGCTGAAAAGTTGTCGGCGGTCAGGGGAGGAACGGCACCTGTCAGGCTGGCAGAAGTGGCGTTAATCACCAAGTCAAAGGACTGTCCTGTTAACGCGCTGTAATCACCGACACGAAGGGGATATTCCGGTCCATACAGGTGAGTCAGCTGCTCCGCCTTGCTCAGTGTTCGGTTAACCACCAATAATGACGCAGGTTTCTGTTCCAACAGCGGCAATAAGATCCCGCGCGTGGCTCCACCGGCTCCCATCACCAACACTCGCTTTCCAGCAACAGGGCAACGTTGCTGCTGGACGATATCATGCACCAGGCCAGCCCCGTCGGTATTATCGCCCAAGATCCGATCACCGATAAATTTCAAGGTATTGACCGCTTGCGCACGCAACGCACGTTCGGTCAACTCCGTCGCCAGCTCATAGGCCTCTATTTTAAAGGGTACCGTAACATTCATACCCAATCCGCCTTCAAGGCGAAAGTGCTCGACACAGGCTGAAAATCCATCTAGCGGCGCACAGAAGGTCTGATAATCCATATCTTGTCCCGTCTGCTTAGCAAATTCATTGTGTAGCAATGGCGATTTACTTTGTGCAATGGGGTTTCCTACCACCAGATATCGATCGGTCATGCCTTAGTCCCTCTCTTGTATCGACGGGGCATGAATGACGCCCCCATCAACAAACATTAATAATTGGCAATTTACTACTACGAAAACAGCAACATATCATAAAACAGAGCCCGCGTAGGCCATTCCGGAGCCAGATAGGTCTGCAAACGCTGCAACACGCGCCTAGCGATTTAAATACCCGGCTTCCCTCTGGTGTAGTGCATCGAACCCCGGCAAGGGTGCGGCATAAACGTCGCCTTGCCAAGCCCGGTCCGCGACACGGCTGCCAGGAGTTAACCACCGCGGTCATCCGCATAAAAATCTCTTAGTCGTAAAAAAATGTACTGTCCATCAGGCTCGGTGGCTCCGGCATTAGCGGTACAAAACCCATCCGATCGATCACATCTTGTTGAATATTGACCCCAGGAGCAACTTCGCACAGCACGATACCCGCCTCGGTGAGCCGGAAGACCGCCCGCTCGGTCACGTACAGGACCTCTTGCCCCTGTCGCAAGGCCTGCTGTCCGGAAAAGGTGATCTGATCAACACGCTCGACCACCTTGGCGATCTCGCCGTTACGCTGAATGTTCAGCTCACCGTGCCCGACCTGAATAGCCGCTCTTTTGGCGTCGAAGGTGCCGCAGAACACCACTTTCTTCGCGTTTTGGGCAATATCGATAAAACCACCAGGACCCACGGTCAGACCACCGAGCCGGGAGACATTGACATCCCCAAGCCGGTCAAACTCACCGAAGCCGAGGAAAGCGATATCCAGTCCTCCGCCGGCGTAAAAATCGAACTGCGATGGCGCATCGATCATCGCCGTGGCGTTGCGGGCAAAGCCAAACAGCATGCCATCGAGCAGGTCACCGCCGTAGGTGCCGTGCTCGATCGTCTGGTAGTAGCGATCCAGCTCACCGCGCTCGGCGACGATCTTGTTGATGGTATCGGGGATGCCAAAGCCGTAGTTGATCACCGCGCCTTCCACCAGTTCATCGTGAGCACGACGGGCGATCAGCTTGCGGACCGATAATGGCTGACGGGGCTCGACGGGAACCGGACCATGCCGCTCGCCGGAGATGGTGGGATCATAGACGATGTCGTAGCTCATGGTCTGGCCAGGATCCACCACCACCGCATCGACGAGGGCACCCGGAATCCGCACCTGCCGAGCGCCCAGGCTGCCGACCTCAACCGCCGTGCGCACCTGAACGATGACTTTTCCTCCCGAGTTATGCGCCGCCAGCGCCACCGCATAGGCGTCAAGATTGGCCGGTTCCTGATCGAAGCAGACGTTACCCTGCGCATCGGCAAACGAGCCGCGTATCAGCGCCACGTGTACCGGAAAAGGTTTGTAGCGTAGATACTCCTCACCCCCCAGCTCGACCAACTCCACCAGCTCATCTTTCGCTGACCCATTCATCTTGCCACCATCCTGGCGCGGATCAACAAAGGTGCCCAAGCCAACACGGCTGAGCAAACCGGGACGACCGGCGCCGATTTCGCGATAGAGCTGCGAAACCACACCTCCGGGCAGCACATAGGCCTCGATCTTTTCATCTCGCGCCAGCGCCTGCATCTTCGGCGACCAGACCCAATGCCCACCGATCACACGCTTAACCAGCCCTTCGTAGGCGAAACGGGTCAGGCCCCGGGTCTTACGGTCACCGATTCCCAGGGCGTGCACCAGCGTCAGGTCGCGGGGCATTTCGCTGGTAAGAAAACGCTTTTCGATTGCCGCAAACAGGCAATCGGCTTCGACCAGACCGCCGCCACCGCCGATCAGGCCCACCGTATCACCACTGTTTACCAGCTGCGCAGCCTGATCGGCGCTCATAAATTTATTGATAGCCATGACGCCACCTCAGATTATTATTGCTATTCAGAGTGTTATTGCTATTCAGAGAGTTATTGCTAAATAGAGGCACACCGGGTGGGCAATGCTGACCCGCACCC
>JBFGYY010000011.1:0-16197 GCA_041587095.1 Motiliproteus sp.
AATGGTTGCGGCGGTTTCCGTGGGTATCTACCGGGGCGAGCCGGTGCTGGACCTTGATTACGCCGAAGACTCCAACGCCCACACCGACCTGAATGTGATCATGAATGAAGCCGGTGGCTTTATCGAGATTCAGGGAACGGCGGAAGCAGCACCGTTCAGTCAGGATGAGTTGAACGCCATGCTGGATCTGGCCCGTAAGGGTGTCAGCGAACTGGTTGTGCTGCAAAAAGCTGCCCTGGCCGGTTAAACGCGGCTGTATATGGGCCCGATATAACATCGGTTTAAAGCCCAGACGTAAAAAAGCCCCGCATGCGGGGCTTTTTTGTGGCTGTTCGGCGGCAATGGCTTCGGACCTGGGCGGTGAAGCGGTCGAGCCTAAAGCGGGATGGCGTAGTCGATGATCAGCGGTGCATGTTCCGAGAACAGCATGGTGCGATCGATAACGGCCTTGCGTACCGTCTGACGCAGACCCTGAGTGGTGACCTGATAATCGATGCGGGCACCTTCGTTCAGGGTGCGGGCACGGTTATAGGGCGGCCACCAGGTGTACTGACGCTCGGCGTGGTTGACTTCGCGGAAGGCGTCGACAAACTTCAGCTCGCCGAAAATCTGGTCCAGCCACTGGCGCTCTTCGGGCAGAAAGCCGGAGTTGCGCTGGTTGACGTACCAGTTGCTCAGGTCTTCGGGCTTGTGGGCGATATGCCAGGTGCCACAGAAGATAAACTGACGGCGCTTGCGCAGTGTCTTGCGCAGATGGTTGAGCACATGCTCCATGTAATGATATTTGGCCGACTGCGCCTCGTCGTCTTTCAGGCCGGAGGGGATCATCATGGCGGCGATGCTGACACCATCGTAATCGGCCTGGATAAAGCGGCCATGGAAATCGCACTCTTCGAAACCGAGTCCGGTCATGATCGCCTTGGGCGGCTTCTTGCAGTAGATGGCCACGCCGCTGTAATCATCTTCGAACGCATCGAAGAAGTAAGCATGGTAGCCCTCGGGGCGATAAATAGGGTCGTCGAGCTGGTAATCTTTAGCTCGCAGGTCCTGCAAACAGACGACGTCTGCATCCTGGGCGACCATCCAGTCAAAAAAGCCTTTCTCGGCAGCTTCTTTGATGCCTTGTACATTAAGCGTGATAACGCGCATGGGAACCTGACTACCTCTGGGTTCTCGTCCGGCCTGGACTGAGTAAATGCTTATCCGGGTTTATTTTTTGACAGCCCCGGAATCGATCAATCTGGCATTGTATCTTCTCATCAGAAAAAACTGAAACATATCATTCACATTCGCTAATAGTTGTTGCTGATTAACCGCTACAAAATTGAACATGCTGTGGCTAAAGCGGTAAACGCGTGGAGGCAGGCAGCGGCTGGGTGTATCATTAGCGCCGTTTTCCATAGACCGGAGTGGTACCGTGCAAGATTATCAGCGTGAGTTTATCGAGTTTGCTATTGAGCGCGGCGTACTGCGTTTCGGCGAATTTACCCTCAAATCGGGACGAGTAAGCCCTTACTTCTTTAATGCGGGCTTGTTTAACAGCGGTGAAGCGCTGGCCCGTCTGGGGCGTTACTACGCGGCGGCCATCGAAGATGCCGGTCTGAATTACGACGTGATGCTTGGCCCGGCCTACAAGGGTATTCCGCTGGCGGCGGCTACCTGTGTGGCGCTGTATAACGAATACAATAAAGATGTGCCTTATGTCTTTAACCGCAAGGAAGCCAAGACCCATGGCGAAGGCGGTAACCTGGTGGGCGCGGCGCTGGAAGGCCGGGTGCTGATTATTGATGATGTGATTACGGCGGGTACGGCCATTCGTGAGGTGATGACGCTGATCGCCGATGCGGGTGCGACGCCGGCCGCCACGGTGATCGCGCTGAACCGTCAGGAGCGCGGCAAGGCGGAGCTGTCGGCGATTCAGGAAGTCGAGCGCGATTACGCCATGCCGGTGGTGAGCATTATCTCGCTGGACGATCTGGTTGCTTACCTGCGTGAGCAGGGTGATAAGGTGGAAGAGGTTGCCGCGATTGAGGCCTACCGCAGCGCCTACGGTATCTGATCTGCCTGCGAACTTTTACTCCTGCGCAACCTCTCAGTAGATAGAGCAGGTTACGCGGAGGTCGCTATGTTCAAAAGTTTGGCACTACGGCGCCCGGTTGGTTTGATTAGTCTCATGTTGGGGCTTTCATTCGGTCTCTGGGGCTGCGCCTGGCTTGGCGGCAATGCGCAATTCGGCGATTACCGACTCTATCAGGGTGACATCGTGAAGGGTGTTCGCAGTGCAGAGGGCGTGCTGCGCTCGCCTGACTTGATCTGTTATCACAGCCAGTGCTATCCCATGCTGAACCAGGAATTTCTGCCCCTGGCTCTGCAGCGGGCTTATGGGGTGCGCGAAGTCGGGTTTAGCGCGCTGGCGCGCTCGCCGCAGTTGCAGCCGGTTAGCGATTATCTGCCGCTGCCGTTGGATCTGGGTCGCGAGTTGTACAACCGCCAGCGCGAAAAGCCTGAATCATCGCTCTGGCGCCTGCACCATTTTTAGCTAACCGCGTTTTCAGCCCTTCACATCTCCCGGTCGGCAATCGGCCCGTAGATATCGCATGTGAAGGGCATCGGACGCGTGCCTTACAGCCGGACTTCAACCCCACGCTCACGCATATACTGCTTGGCTTGAGGAATGGTGTATTCGTTGAAGTGGAAGATGCTGGCCGCCAGCACGGCATCAGCTTTACCCTTGGTGATGCCTTCGACCAGATGGTCGAGGTTGCCGACGCCGCCGGAGGCGATCACGGGCACCGAGACCGCTTCGCTGATGGCCCGGGTCACGCCCAGATCGTATCCGCTTTTGACGCCGTCCTGATCCATGCTGGTCAGCAGGATCTCGCCGGCACCCAGTTCGACCATCTTCTGCGCCCAGGCCACGGCCTCCAGGCCGGTAGGTTTACGCCCGCCATGGGTGAAGATCTCCCAGCGATCGGGCTCGCCGGGCTGGCTGACCTTCTTGGCATCGATCGCCACCACGATACACTGCGAACCGAAGCGTTGCGCGGCTTCGCGCACGAATTCCGGGTTGAACACTGCCGCGGTGTTGATGCTGACCTTGTCGGCACCGGCATTGAGCATCTTGCGGATATCCTCGCAGGTACGGATGCCACCGCCGACGGTCAGCGGGATAAACACCTGACTGGCCATCTTCTCGACGGTGTGCACCATGGTGTCACGGTCTTCGTGGCTGGCGGTGATATCCAGAAATGTGATCTCGTCGGCGCCCTGTTCGTCATAGCGCTTGGCCACTTCCACCGGATCACCGGCATCGCGGATATCGAGAAACTGGACCCCTTTAACGACCCGGCCGTTTTCGACGTCCAGACAGGGTATGATGCGTTTTGCTAGTGCCATGTGAGCCTCTTGGATGCTGGCATTACACCGTCGGTTATCGCCGCAGACTGTTTTTTAACGGTCTCCAGTTTATCCGTCGTGAGTACCTAAAATCGCTATTTTCTGATAATCAATTTTCAGACGCCGAAATCATACCGACTAGCTTGCAGCTTGCAGCAGATTAATGTTGCCCGTCCCAGTGCAGAAAGTTCTCCAGCAGTTGCAGGCCGGCTTTCTGGCTCTTTTCGGGGTGGAACTGCACGGCAAAGGTGTTACCGACGGCGATGGCGACATCAAAGTCGACGCCGTAATGGCAGCGGGCGGCGACCAGTGAGGTATCCTCGACGTGGGCATGGTAGCTGTGGACGAAATAAAAGCGGCTGCCGTTGTCGATACCGGCCCAGAGCGGGTGCTCGAAACTCTGCTGCACTTCGTTCCAGCCCATATGCGGCACTTTCAGGCGCTCGCCCTGCTCGTCGCGCAGATCATTACCAAAGAAACGCACGTTACCGGCAACATGGTTCAGGCAGTCGACGCCACCGTTCTCTTCACTGTGGCGCAGCAGTGCCTGCATGCCGACGCAGATGCCCAGCAACGGTTTGCCGGCGGCGATTACGTCGGCGACCACCTTGTCGACACCGACGCGGCGCATTTCGGCCATGCAATCGCGAATGGCTCCCACGCCGGGCAGAATCACCCGGTCAGCCGATAGAATCAGTTGCGGGTCGGCGGTGACACGGACTTCGGTGCCGGGGCTGACGTGCTCCAGGGCTTTGGACACCGAGTGCAGGTTGCCCATGCCATAATCGATTACAGCGACGCTGCTCATCTGCTTTATCTCTCCAGGTCGTTAGGTGCGCGGTTACAGGCAACCCTTGGTCGAAGGGGTGATGCCGGCCATACGCGGATCGGGCGTCAGCGCCATGCGCAACGCGCGGCCGAAGGCCTTAAACACGGTTTCAGCCTGATGGTGCGCGTTGCGACCCTTCAGGTTGTCGATATGCAGGCTGACCTTGGCATGGTTGACGAAGCCCTGAAAAAACTCGCCAAACAGCTCAACGTCAAAGGTGCCGATATTCATGCGGGTATAGGGCACGTCCATCTGCAGGCTGGGGCGACCGGCAAAATCGATAACGACCCGTGACAGCGCCTCGTCCAGGGGAACGTAGGCATGGCCGTAGCGGGTGATGCCTTTCTTGTCGCCGATCGCCTGATCGAAGGCCTGACCCAGGGTGATGCCAAGATCTTCAACGGTGTGGTGAGCGTCGATATGCAGGTCGCCTTTGGCGTGGATATCCAGATCGATCATGCCGTGGCGGGCGATCTGCTCCAGCATATGCTCCAGAAACGGTACGCCGGTGTCGGCCTTGAAACTGCCGGTACCGTCCAGATTGATGGCAACCGTGATTTGGGTTTCCAGGGTGTTACGTGTGACGCTGGCCTGACGCGCTGCCATCCTCATCTCCCGATATGCAAATAAGCCGGCCATTATACAGTTAAAGCCCAAGGCAATGAATGCTTTGATGGTTGTTGACCCCCGGCCGCGCGGCGTTATGCTGAGACCGACGGTCTATACTGGCAGCACAGCGAGCTGCTCTGCTCAAAAGGGTGGCCGCAAATTGATGTTTTCAGGCGAATAGCGACGGGGTATTGCTGTGATCCCGTATCGGCCGGATGGACGCTGGAGCGTGTGATGAAGAAACTGATAAAAATAGTGCTGGGGATTTTGCTGGCACTGGTTGTGGTCGTGGGAGGCGCCGCGGTATACGTGGGGTTCTTTGTCGATCCGAACGATTATAAAGCGCAGCTGCAACAGCTGGCCCGCGAACAGGGACAGGTTGACCTGAGCATCAAAGGGGATCTGAGCTGGTCATTTTATCCAACGCTGGGGCTAACGTTGCCGCAACTGCAGGCTCACACTCTGAGTGGCGAACCGATGGCGTCGTTGGCCGGGGCGCGGGTGGATGTGCAAGTGCTGCCGCTGTTAAAGGGCGAGGTGCGCATGGGCGGGCTTCTGGTGGATGGCCTGCAGCTCGACCTGCCGTTGCCTGAACCACCAAAGCAGGCTCCGGCCAAGGGCGCTGCAGCAGGCGCTGCGAGTAAATCTTCCCCGGGGACTGCGCCCGAAATTGCGGCAACGGCACCGGCCGGCGACGCCAAGCCGGCCAGTAAACCCCTGCAGCTGGATATCGGCTTTATCGAACTGCGTAACGCGGCGATCTCCTATCGGGATGGCGCACGCCTGATTCGCATCAATGATCTGAATCTGCGCGCCGACGATGTCAAAACGCAGCAATTTTTCCCGCTGAGCCTCGGCTTCGATCTGATAATTTCCGAAGGCAAGAAGGACCCGGAACTGACCTTGGCGGGTACGCTGGACAGCCGGATCTTGCTGGATCTGGCCGCTCAGCAGTACCGGTTGCAGGGGCTTAGCAGTCGGTTGCAGCTGGGGGGCAGCACATTTGCCGGTAAACAGGTGCCGTTGCAGCTCGATAGCGATCTGGACCTGAACCTGGCGGCCGACCGGCTTAACCTGAAGGGCCTGCGTCTGGCGCTGGCCAACCTGGTCCTGAATGCCGATCTGGACGTGCAGCAATTCAGCGCTAAACCGATGATTGCCGGTTCATTGCAGGCGCCGGCGTTTTCGTTGCAGGCGTTGTTGAAGGCGCTGGGCATGCCAGCGGTTGTTACCAGCGATGCCAGCGTTTTACAGAAGTTAAGCCTGTCCAGCACCCTGAAGGGGCCGGCCAATACCCTGGGGCTGGAGCAGTTGGTCCTGCAGCTGGACGATACCCGTTTTACCGGTACGCTGCGTTATGATCTGGCTACCGGCGCGCCCTGGATTCGGTTGCAGGGCGATACCCTGGATGTCGACCGTTACCTGCCGCCGGTAGTCGAAGATAGCGCCGCGAAGGATCAGCCCGACGCGAGCGCGCCGGCCGAGTATCCCAAAACGCCGTTGTTGCCGCTCGAGGTCTTGCGTGGTCTGCAGTTGGATGCCGAGCTGGGACTGGCAAAGTTGAAAGTTTCGGGTCTCAGTATCGAGTCACTGGCGCTCAAGGCCACCGCCGCCGGAGGTAAGATCGATCTGGCGAAGTTGGCGGGGCAGCTGTACGGCGGCAGTTTTGATAACCGGGTACGCATCGATGCCAGTCGTGAGCCGGTGCGCTTCACGATCAATAAGCAGGCGCAGTCGATCAAAGTCGGCAGCCTGTTGCAGGATTTTGCACAGACCGACCTGTTCAGCGGTGCGCTGTCGATGCAGGGTAACTACACGGCGCGGGGTAATTCGGTGCATGCGCTGATCAACAGCCTGGATGGCGATCTGGGCATCACCCTGAAAGACGGGCGTCTAAAGGGGATCAACCTGTCCGATCAGCTGTGTCGTGGTCTGCTGAAGCTCAAAGGCCAGCCGGTCAAGACCGAAGGCGTGGCGGATTACACCCAGTTCAGTAACCTGACTATGGCGGGGCAGTTTGTGAGCGGCGTCCTGCAAAACAAGGATCTGAACGCGTCGCTGGCGGGGGTCTCCCTGAACGGTAACGGCCTGCTGGATCTGCCGCAGCGCAAGCTTGATTACGCGCTGGGTCTGACCGTCCTGCAGGAGCTGAAAGGGCCGAACTGTCAGGTTGATGAGAAACTGCACAATATCTCCCTGCCGGTGCGTTGTGTTGGTGGCTTTGGTGATCCGCCCGCCGGGCTGTGCCGTCCTGATACCGATAAGATGAAACAGGCGATCCGCGATATGGGGACGGGCGAAGTGAAGGCAAAAGCCAAGGCCAAGCTGGATAAACTGGAGGAGAAAGTGGGTAGTCAGGTGCAGGAGAAGCTCAAGAGCAGCAAGTCTCTGGATAAGTTAAAGGGGCTGTTCAGTCAATGACTAAGGCGTTGAATAACGGGGCGGTTCCATCGGTCGATGCCGATCTGGCGCAGCAGTTCCAAGCGGCGGTGCTGACCTGGTTTGATAGCCACGGGCGCCATGACCTGCCCTGGCAGCAGGGCATCAGCGCCTACCGGGTCTGGGTTTCCGAGGTGATGCTGCAGCAGACGCAGGTTGCCACGGTGATCCCGTTTTTCGAGCGTTTTATGGCGGCATTCCCCGATGTGCACAGCCTGGCAGCGGCGGATATCGATACGGTCCTGCATCACTGGACCGGCCTGGGCTACTATGCACGGGGTCGCAATTTGCATCGGGCGGCCCAGCAGGTGTGCGAGCAGTACGCCGGCGTTTTCCCAGCCGATCTCGATGGGCTGATCGCGCTGCCGGGGGTGGGGCGATCTACCGCCGGTGCCATTGCGTCCATCGCACAGGGGCAGCGGGCAGCGATTCTTGATGGCAATGTGAAGCGGGTCCTGGCCCGCTACTACGCCGTGCCGGGCTGGCCCGGTCAGTCGGCGGTGCTGAAACAGCTCTGGCACCTGTCTGAAACGCTGACACCCTCCGAACGCGTGGGCGATTATACCCAGGCGATGATGGACCTCGGGGCAACGCTCTGTACCCGCAGTAAACCGCAGTGCCAGCGTTGCCCGCTGCAGCGGGGGTGCGTTGCGCACCGTGCCGGGGAGGAGAGTCTGTATCCGGGTCGCAAACCCCGCAAGGCGCTGCCGCGCAGAAGCTGCTGGATGCTGATGCTGGCTAACAGCGAAGGCCAGCTGCTGCTCCAGCAGCGGCCTCCCGTTGGCTTGTGGGGCGGCTTGTGGAGCTTTCCTGAATTTGCCAGTCAGGATGAGGCGCTGGCGCAGGCCGGGCGATGGGGCGGGGACCCCGTTAGTGCGACTGAACTGGACGTATTCAGCCACACTTTCAGCCATTTTCAGCTGCAGATATCCCCGCTACTGGTCGCGGTACCCGCCGAGACCATTGCCGCTGCGGGCGAGCCTGCACGCCCGGATGGTCGGGCGGTTGCCGATGAGCCGCCTTCAATCTGGTACAGTCCGGCGCGTCCGGTTGCCGTTGGTCTTGCCACCCCCGTTAAACGATTGCTGCAGCAGGTGCGATCTGGTGAGCATGTGCCGGACATGGTATAACCTTGCATCTGTCGTGAACCCGCAAAAAGAGAAAATACCTATGAGTCGCATGGTTTTTTGTAAGAAATATCAAAAGGATATGGAAGGCATGCAGCGCCCGCCTTTTCCAGGTCCACGCGGGCAGGAGCTGTTTGACACGGTTTCTCAGCGGGCTTGGCAGGAGTGGCTGGAGCATCAGACACGCCTGATCAATGAAAAGCATCTGAACATGGTGGACGCCAGCGCCCGCACCTACCTGGCTGAGCAGCTGGAAAAATTTATGTCCGGTGCCGATATCGATCAGGTCGAAGGTTACGTGCCGCCGAGTAAGTAATCACCGGCGCTCCTCTGGTTGAACCGGTTTCTGGTTTTGGAACAGGGCGATTAACGGCCTGTTCCGGTAATGCTGACGGGTTGCCGCCGTTGATGGCAGCCTGGTTGGTTGATGAGTTTGGCGGGCGATATCAGGCGGTGTCAGTTGCATAACTGAACCGGCCTGAAAGGAGTTGTCGGTGCCCCATACGCTGATTGCACAACCTTACAGGCTGTCTTCTATTCTGACGGTGGCCTTTTTGTGCGTGGCCATACTCTGGTATACCGCCAGCCTGACCCGCGAGTACGAGCTGGAGCGTCTGCACGATCGTATCGAGGCGAATCTGGGCCGTTACGCGTTAAGCCTGCGCAGTGAGCTGGATAAATTCAAGAGTCTGCCCGAGCTGATCGCGACCCAGTCCCAGGTCGGCGTACTGATTAATCAGCAAAACAATCTACTCAAAACCCATGCCCTGAACACCTACCTGGAAGACGTCAGCCGCATCACCGGTGCGTCCGATATTTACCTGATGAACGAGAATGGCGATACCCTGGCTGCCAGCAACTGGAAGCAGGATCGCTCCTTCGTGGGAAAAAACTTTCACTACCGACCTTACTTTCGGCAAGCGATACAGGGCCGGCCCGGCCACTACTTTGCACTGGGCACCACCTCCGGCAAGCGGGGCTATTATTTTTCTCATCCGGTATTTATCGGTGGTACGCCGCGCGGGGTCCTGGTCGTTAAAGTCGACCTGAACGATATCGAAGAGCAGTGGAACGATCCGCTGGTGGATCTGCTGGTGACCGATATTGACGATGTGATCTTTCTCAGCACCCGCTCAGAATGGAAGTTTAAAGCGCTGCAACCGCTGTCTCAGCCCGACCTGAAACGGATCGTCGACAGTCTTCGCTATGCCAATCAGCCGCTTTCGACGCTGCCGATTGCTAACCGTTCCCCCTACGCCGAGGGGGCTGAACTGATCACGGTGGTGGGCGGGCGGCGCAATCCGGGTGAGGAGCTGGATGCGGGTCTGGACAGGCTGTCGGGCAGTCGATATATGCTTGTCAGGCAGATGCTGCCGGAAGCCGAGCTGAATGTCGTGGCGCTGGCGAAAATGACCACGGTTGAACGTCAGGTGCTTAATGCGGTGCTGATCGTGGGTTTTACCCTGATCATTGTGTTGCTCATTCTGTCTTTTGTCCTGATGCGACGGAAGATCGAGCGTGAAAGGGCGCGCTTTAAACTGCAGGCGACTCAGGCGCTGGAAGCCAACGAAGCGCGGGTACGGGCGATCATCGACAACACCCAGGCCGGTCTGATTACGCTGGACGCCATGGGTTGCATCGAATCGTTTAATCCTACGGCGGTGGCGTTGTTTGAATACAGTCCGGCTGAAGTCAGCGGTCGCTCTTTTAGTACCCTGATCGATCAACAGGATCAGGCGGTCTGCCGTCGCCTGATTGAGGGGCCGGCTGATATCGATGCGGGTTCGCTGCTGACGGACAGTGCGGGGCCGCAGAGAGCAGGAATGGACAGTGCCGGGCAGGAAAGTGCCGGACAGGACAGTACTGGACAGAACAGTACGGGGGCGGATGTCGATCAGGTACCGGTGATCGAAGCGCAGGCATGCAGTCGCAGCGGGCATCGTTTCCCCATAGAGCTGACCGTTAAGGCGGTGCAGTTTGTCGATGGCATGAAATATATCGCCACGATTCATGATATCAGCGAGCGTAAATCCTACGAGGAGAACCTGCGGGCCGCCAGGGACGAGTTGGAGATCCGGGTCGCAGAGCGAACCGCGGATCTGGTCATGGCCAATGGCAGGCTGATTCAGGAGAGCCGAGAGCACCAGGCAACGCAAAACGAATTGATACAGACCGCGAAGATGGCTGTGCTGGGACAGTTGTCCGCGGGCATCAACCACGAACTGAACCAGCCGCTTACCGCGATACGCGCCTATGCCGAGAATGCGGTGACGTTTATGGGGATGGGTAAGACCGAGCGGGGGCTGGAGAATTTACGCGAGATTGCCGGTTTAACCGATCGAATGGCCAAGATCATCGCGCCTCTGAAGGTGTTTGCCCGCAAGACCAGCGGTCAGGTGGAGCCGGTGGGTCTGAAGGCGGTCCGCACGGGTGCTACGTCGATTCTGTACGGGCGTTTGCAGACCGAGAAAATCGAGATCCTGTGGGCCGAAGAGCTGGATGACCTGTACGTTATGGGCGATATGGTGCGACTGGAACAGGTGATGGTCAACCTGATCACCAATGCGATTCAGGCGATGGAAGATCTGCCTGCCAAACGGGTGGTTATCGACGCTGTCTGTCAGGATGAGTTTGTGACCGTGCGGGTGACCGATAACGGCCCGGGAATCATCGAGCAGGATCTGGAAAAAATATTCGAACCTTTCTTCACAACCAAGGTAACGGGAGAGGGATTGGGGCTCGGCTTGTCTATTTCACACCGCATCGTCGAAAGTCTGGGCGGGCAGTTATCGGTGGTCAATGCCGATACGGGCGGTGCCTGTTTTTGTGTGAAATTACGCCGCGCTCTCGGCACAGAGGCCGGTGCTGCCAGCGGTATGATCGGTTAAGCTGCGGCTGTTTGAAAATCACCAGATGGTGATTCAGATCAAGCCGATACAGCCCCGTGCAGGGTTATACTGCGTATCCGTCAGACTGTTATAGCCATGATCTGACCGGTTATGCCGTGTACAGAGTCAACACGGATGTTGAAAATCAGGAAGCAAGGGACGGGCGAATGGCCGGACGTATCTTTTTTTATTCTCCAATTGTGGTTGGTGCTGCGGCGGCTATCGCATTAGTACTGATCGGTTCTGCTTCAGTGCTGTCGGTACTTGTGGCTGCCTTGCTGTTAGGCGGGGCCGTGGTACTGGCTTTCTATCAGCGTAACCTGTTTGCAACGGAACAGGCCCGCTTGCTTGAATCCTCTGCAGCAGATCTCGAAGCGGCAGCTCAGCCTGATCCGTATCAGGCGCAGCTTAAAGCCCTGCTACAGGGTGCTCTGCCTATTCTTGGCCGTCATGTATTAACCTGCCGTGATCAGACCGAAACCGAAATCGGCCAGATCGCCTCGCGTTTTGTGTCCATGGCCGAAGAGCTGGATTCCACCGTGCAAAATGCCGATCAGGGCAGTTCCCAGCATGGCTTTATGCAGGTTATCGAGAAGAGCGAAGCCGACCTTAGCCAGGTGGTGCAGATGCTGACCGCGATGATCGGTACCAAGGAGCAGATGCTGCAGAAAGTCAAAACCCTCGGTAACTACACCTCCGAACTGGATGGCATGGCCGCCGACGTGGCAAAAATTGCCGACCAGACCAACCTGCTGGCACTGAATGCGGCTATTGAAGCCGCCCGGGCCGGAGAACAGGGGCGCGGCTTTGCCGTGGTCGCCGACGAGGTGCGCAACCTGTCGCGGTTGTCAGGCGAAACCGCCCAGGAGATCCGTAACAAGGTTGAGCTGGTGGGTACCGCCATGAGCGAAGCGTTGCAGATTTCCGAGAGTACCGCAGAACGTGATGCCCATGCCGAAGCGACGCTGCGCGAGAGTGTGGCAGCGGTTCTGGAGCGCTTTGGCGCCGCAGGCGATGAGCTGTCCCGTACCAGCAGCGAGCTGCAGGACAAAAACCGCCATATTCATCAGGACATTTCCGAAGTGATTATGGCGTTGCAGTTTCAGGACCGCACCAGCCAGATCCTGACTCAGGTAACCCAGAGTCTGGACGAACTGACGGCCGAAATAGCCCATTGCGATAGCGACGCTTCACCGCATTCTTCCTTGGATATCGATGCATGGATGGCGAAAATGGAAGTCGACTACGTCACCCGCGAGCAGCTTGATAACCATCGGGGTACGGCGGTGCAGGACAAAGACGGCGACGACGATATAACATTTTTTTAGGGAAAGACCATGAGTGAAAAAACCATACTGGTAGTGGATGACGCCGCCTCAATCAGGCAGGTGGTGAGCATGACGCTGAAGGGCGCTGGCTATCAGGTTATCGATGCCTGCGACGGTAAGGATGCATTGAGCAAACTCACCGGCCAGAAAATCAACCTGATTATCACCGACATCAATATGCCGAATATGGACGGCATTACCCTGATTAAAGAAGTGAAGAAGCTCGATCGCTATCGCTTTACGCCCATCATGGTCCTGACCACCGAATCGCAGGATCAAAAGAAGCGCGAAGGCCAGATGGCCGGTGCCAAGGCGTGGGTGGTGAAGCCTTTCCAGCCGCCGCAACTGCTGACCGCTGTTTCCAAGCTGGTTTTACCCTAGCGCTGCAGGCGGTTGTGTGAACTGAGCGGATCGTTAGTCTGGCCACGGGTCGGTCGTGAGCCCGGTGGTTGAGCCGGTAATCAAGTGTACCTGTAGTTCAGCCCCGTAGTTATAGCTGAAGTTATATCTGTAGATAAATCCGTAGTTATATCCGTAGTTAAACATATAGTTATATCCGTAGTTAAACATATAGTTAAATCTGTAGGTTGCGCAGCCAAGGTGCTTCAGGAGAAATACCCGGCTACGTGTAGGACTGAGCCGCCCGAAGGTGGCTACGCTGATGAAAAATTCGAGGGAAGATAATGGATGCAGCGATTGAAGCGGTGCAGGAAGGGCGGGTATGGCGCCTGAAATTGAGTGGTGAGTTGTGTATCTACAGCGCGGCACAGTTGAAAGAAGAGTTGCTGGGGTATCTGCATAGCTCCCAAGAGCTGGAAATCAACCTGGCGAATGTGGAAGAGATCGATACCGCCGGCTTCCAGTTGCTGTTGCTGCTCAAGCGTGAGGCCGTCGCTGCGGCAAAGCCGATGCGGCTGGTCTCTCATAGCCAGGCCACCCTTGAAGTGCTGGAAATGCTCAACATGGAAGCCTATTTTGGCGACCCGGTAGTTTTAGCATCTTGATGATTTGGATTTCCAGTGCGTCCGACACCTTGACGGTGTTGCCTTTTTATTTAGTTTCACCGCAGTGCGGTAGCTTCGATTCAGGAGATGATCGATGAATGACATCATGGAGCAGGCCAGAGAGACCTTTATCAATGAAAGCCTGGATATGCTGCAGGAGATGGAGGAGTCGCTGAATCAACTGGCAGATATGCCGGAAGATGAAGACCTGATCAACTCCGTCTTTCGTGCTGCGCATACCATTAAAGGCTCTGCCGGACTGTTTGGGCTAGATAGCATCGTTTCCTTCACGCATAAGGTTGAAAACGTTTTGGATAACGTACGGGCCGGTCAAGTCCGCATTACCGAACCGTTAGTTGGTATTTTACTGGAATGCCGCGACCATACCGAAGCGATGATCGAACAGATCGAAGATGAGGAGAATACGGCACAGCTGGCATCAGCAGGTAACGGCCTGCTTGAACGCTTAGAGCAATGTGTCGGTGGTGCGCCGCCTGCGGTCACTGCCGCGGCGCCCGCCGCCAGTGCAGCGGTCAGTCTGGCAACGCAAGACGCCGATACGCCAAAGATCGACCGCGAGGAGGGCCGGGCGGTCGCCAATGATAACTGGCACCTCTCCCTGCGTTTCCATCAGGATGTGTTACGCAATGGCATGGATCCGCTGTCTTTTTTGCGCTATCTCGAAACGCTGGGCGAGATCGTTGCCGTTGCTACCCAGATCGACAACATGCCCGACGCGCAAGCGATGGATCCGGAATCCTGTTACCTGGGGCTGGAAATCCGTTTCCAGAGCGAAGCCACCAAACAGGAGATCATGGATGTTTTTGAATTTGTCGCCGAAGACTCCCAGATCACCATTCTGCCGCCGCGCACCAAGCTGGATGAATATATACTCCTGATCGAAAAACTGAAGGAAAGCGAGGAAGATCTGCGCATCGGAGACCTGCTGTTACGCTGCGGCGCCCTGACTAAACAGGAGCTGCAGCGCACACTCGATCATCAGTATGAGCACCGTGAGGATGTTCCGCCCCCCGGCCCGCTCGGTGAGCTGCTGGTGGAAAGAGGCGCGGTTCATCCGCAGACGGTCACCGCCGCGCTGGGCAAGCAGAAGCAGATTAAGGAAAAACGCGCCAAAGAGAGTAAATCGATCCGTGTCGATGCGCAGCGGCTCGATCAGCTGATCAACCTGGTTGGCGAGCTGGTGATTGCGGGCGCCGGAACCAATCTGTTGGCCCAGCGTTTGGGCGATGTGGATCTGGTCGAGTCGGTATCCCTGATCTCGCGCCTGGTGGAAGATATCCGCGACCGGTCATTGCGGTTGCGTATGGTGCAGATCGGTGAGACCTTTAATCGCTTCAACCGGGTGGTGCGCGACGTCTCCAAAGAGCTGGATAAATCGATCAAGCTGGTGATCCGCGGCGGTGAAACCGAACTCGACAAGAGCGTGGTCGAGAAAATCGGCGATCCGCTGACCCATCTGGTGCGCAATTCGATCGACCATGGCATCGAAAGCGCCGAGCAGCGCTTAATGAGCGGTAAGCCTGAAGAGGGCGTCGTTACCCTCAATGCCTACCACGACTCCGGCAATATTGTGATTGAAGTCAGTGACGACGGCGGCGGTATCGACCCTGACAAAGTGCTGCGCAAAGCTATCGCCAATGGATTGGTCAGCCCTGAGCAGCAACTGAGCCGCCCGGAGATTCTGCGGCTGATTCTGGAGGCGGGCCTGACCACCAAAGCGGAGGTCAGCAACCTGTCGGGACGTGGTGTCGGCATGGATGTGGTCAAGCGCAATGTTGAGGCCCTGCGCGGTACTATCGAAGTCGACAGCGAGCTGGGTCGGGGCACCTCGATTCGGGTTCGCTTGCCGCTCACTTTGTCGATTATCGACGGTTTCCTGGTGGGGGTCGGCGAATCCTCGTATGTGGTGCCGCTGGATTCGGTAGTGGAGTGTATCGAGTACACCGAATCTGAAAACCTGAAGCATCATCATGGCGATTACATCAACCTGCGCGGCGAAGTGTTGCCCTACCTTAATTTGCGCGAGCGATTCGGGGAGCCGAAAACAGCCGGCACCCGTGAGAATATCGTGGTGGTTCGCAGCGGGGGCCTGAAAGCGGGGTTGGTGGTTGATCAGCTGCTGGGTGAATACCAGACCGTGATCAAACCGCTCAGCAAGATATTCTCCCGTCTCAGTGGTATCAGCGGTTCGACCATTCTGGGTTCCGGCGATGTTGCCATGATCCTCGATGTGTCTGCACTGATTCAGCAAACGGAACAGGCTAATCTGCTTCGTTAAATTAGCTTTGCAAACAAAATAATAACAGGGGTAATACGTATGGGATGGGCTGACTTAAAGATCGGCAGTAAATTGACGTTGGGATTTGGATCCGTATTGGTATTGATACTGGCCAGTTCCTATTCGGGTTACAGCGGTATCGACAGCCTCTCTCGTAGTTTGGTCGCCGTAGGTGATGAAGAAGCACCGCTTGTAGAGGCGGCCAATGAGATGAAACTGGCGCTGATGAGCTCCCGTAATGCCATGGAGGAGTTTAAAGGTGCCACGGCGACCATCGC
>JBFGYY010000012.1:0-16142 GCA_041587095.1 Motiliproteus sp.
AACATCTGACGGGGTATCAGCTCTTTCATCTTGTCTGTCAGCGCACGCCCACGGTATTCGGCATTATCCCGGTGCATGATCACCGCAAGTGCATCTACGCGTTCACTGTTGATCAGAATATCGAGCCGGATCAGGCTCGCCGCTTCGAAACGATCAAAGCTGTAATCCAGTGAGGCATAGCCGCGACTGGCCGACTTGAGCCGGTCGAAGAAATCCATCACGACTTCACTCATCGGGATTTCGTAGGTCAGCGCCACTTGATTGGCCGTATAGTTCAGTTCTTTCTGTACGCCGCGCTTACCCACACAGAGGGTAATAACCGCACCCAGATACTCCTGCGGCACCAGTATATTGACCCTGGCGATAGGCTCGCGCATTTCACGAATGGAGCCCATGTCCGGCAGCTTGGACGGGCTGTCGACGTAGATCACTTCGCCGGAGTTCATCTCTACCTGATAGATAACCGTCGGCGCCGAGGTGATGAGATCCAGATCATATTCGCGCTCAAGCCGCTCCTGGATAATCTCCATGTGCAACATGCCAAGGAAGCCGCAGCGGAAACCAAACCCCAGTGCATCGGAGGATTCGGGTTCAAAAAACAGCGAGGCGTCGTTCAGGGTCAGCTTATTCAGGGCGTCACGGAAGTCTTCAAAATCGTCGGCGCTCACCGGGAACATGCCGGCATAGACCTGGGGCTTCACCCGCTTAAAGCCGGGCAGGCTCTCAACGTCGGGGGTTTTGGCCATGGTCAGGGTGTCGCCGACCGGTGCTCCGTGAATATCTTTGATGCCGGAAACGACATAGCCGACTTCTCCTGCGCGCAGCACACCGGTTTCCTTGCGCTTAGGCGTAAATACGCCGATGCCTTCGACCTGATACGCCTGCTTAGTCGATTTGACCAGGATCTTGTCTTTTTTGCGCAGCGTTCCCTGCACAACGCGCACCAGCGACACAACGCCCAGGTAGTTATCAAACCAGGAGTCGATAATCAGCGCCTGCAGCGGTGCATCAACATCGCCCTCAGGAGGCGGAATCAAGGCAACCAGTTGCTCCAGCAGGTCATCCACGCCCATACCGCTCTTGGCGCTAACGGCCACGGCATCCTGCGCATCAATGCCGATCACTTCTTCGATCTCAAGCTTGACCCGGTCAGGCTCGGCCTGGGGCAGGTCCATCTTGTTCAGAACCGGTACAACTTCGAGCCCCTGTTCAATCGCCGTATAGCAGTTTGCTACCGACTGCGCTTCGACGCCCTGCGCCGCGTCAACAACCAGCAACGCACCTTCGCAGGCAGCCAGCGAACGGGAGACCTCGTAGGAAAAATCGACGTGCCCGGGGGTATCGATAAAGTTCAGCTGATAGGTCTCCCCATCTTTAGCCTTGTAATCGAGGGTCACGCTCTGCGCCTTGATAGTAATACCGCGCTCGCGCTCGATATCCATGGAGTCCAGCACCTGGGAGGACATCTCCCGGTCGCTTAGTCCACCGCACATCTGTATAAAACGATCGGCCAGCGTCGATTTGCCGTGGTCGATATGGGCGATAATGGAAAAGTTACGAATATGTTTCAGGTCACTCACAGCACACCCTTAGGAAACCTAGGTCACATTTGCGCGGCCGCAACAAGCGTCGACCAACGGAAAGAAAACGCGGGAGTCTACCGTATTTCAGCTGCTGGGGCTATGATTTTGCGGTATTCGGCAGAGCCCTGTAGCCCTGCCGAATACTCGCGCAATGTGCGCGGCCGATTCGCTCACTGCACCTTGATAGGAAGGAAGAGCGGGCTGCCCCGACGTACAATTCGCATCGGCACAGCGCGCCCTTGTGGCAGGTCAGCCACGACTCGATGGAAACGCTCGATGCTATCGGTTGGTTCGCCGTTCAGCATGGTAATCACATCCCCGACCACCAGGCCGGCATCGGCCCCGGGGCCCGCGTCAATGGCGCGCACCACCACACCACCGGTAATGTTCCATTTGGCCTTGCGCTCGCTTTCCAGCGCCGTGACGCTGATCGCCAAGCGGTTTTTCTCCGGTGCCGCATTACCGGAAGCCAACCGAAGCTCGCCGTCACTGGGCAGGTCTCCCACTTTCAAACGGATATCCTTCGCCTTTCCATTACGTATAACCCCCAGGCTGACCATTTTACCGGGACGAACCAGACCAACCATCTGCGGCAGCTCTGCGGACCGTTCCACCTGCTCACCGTTAAAGCTCACAATAATATCTCCCTCCTGCAAGCCAGATTCAGCAGAAGGGCTATCGGGAAGAACCTTGGCGATCAGCGCGCCCCGGGGTTTATCCAGCCCGAAAGATTCAGCCAGATCCTTGTTAACTTCCTGAATAATCACACCGAGCCAGCCCCGCGCGACGTGCCCGCGATCTTTAAGCTGACCGACAACATCCATCGCCATCGTTATGGGTATGGCAAACGAAAGCCCCATAAAGCCACCGGAGCGGGTATAGATCTGCGAATTAATACCAACAACTTCGCCTTTGAGGTTAAACAACGGCCCCCCGGAGTTACCCGGATTAATCGCTACGTCGGTCTGAATAAAGGGCACATAGTTTTCGTTGGCCAGACTCCGTCCGGTGGCGCTGACAATACCGGCGGTCACGGTATGATCAAAACCAAAAGGCGAACCGATTGCCAGCACCCACTCCCCGGCCTCAAGCTGGTCAGAGTTCCCCAACTTCACGGTCGGAAAGTTCTCGCCGTCGAGTTTCAACAATGCCAGATCGGAGCGCGGATCGGCACCAACCAAACGCGCTTCCAGCTCACGCCTGTCGCTGAGTCGCACAATAATTTCGTCCGCATCCTTCACCACATGATGATTGGTCAGCAGATAGCCATCGGTGGAAATAATAAAGCCGGACCCTAATGACTTTCCGTGACGGCGCCGGGGGTCTTTAAAACCTCGCTCACCAAAAAACCGCTTGAAAATGTCCGGTATATCTTCCGACTGCCCATGCCCGTAAGGTTCCTTCTCACTATTATCACCATTTTGCTGCGAGCTAATATTAACGATAGCCGGCGATGCCTGCTTCACCAAACCGGTAAAATCCGGCAGCGCAGCAGCCTGGGCGCGCAACGTCAGGCACGACAAAAAGATAGACATAACCGCCCAGCGGCATACTGTTGCTTTTCTCATGAAATTTACCCCAGACAAGAAAGTAAAGAGAGCGAACTCGCACTGAGTTCATCAGACAAAATTTACGACACCGTTCGAAGAACCTCCGGCTCAAACCGGCATTGGTTCTGACTGCGAGATGCGAGGGTCCGCGCCAGCAGCATCCCCCCGGCTAACCCCGCCAGCGCGGCCAGGATAGTCAGGCCTTCGGAGCCGATAATGCTATCGACCAGCATGGCAGCACCTAACATCAGCACCAGTGGCAGCAGATAAACCAAAGCCGATGCACTCAGCAACGCCGAATCCTCCAGCCCCAGCACAACCGGTTGACCTTCGCGCAAAACAAGGTGACGCGGGTTCTTAACCTTGACCTGAAAACGTTTGCCCTGGCCGATAGAGGCAAGGGCTTTTTGTCCACAACCCTTGCTGGCACGACAGCCCTCACAAGCACTTTGACGAATGGTTTCAACCCAAATGCTTTCGCCCTCAACCCGGGTCACGGTACCTGTTTCTTCCAGCATAACGGCCAACCTCGTTATCTATTGCTTTCAGCGTACCAGTCGATCAACCGACGTCGCCACGCGATCGGCTATCATCAACGGAATATCCCCAACCACGGTGACAAACTGATTCGCCACCGGCTTGCCCAGCGCCACGGTTTCACCGTTGTGCATCGCCCCCGCCTCAGCCCGCTGCCGCCCGTTAGGCTCGACGGTCACCGTAATCGCCGTGCGGCCATTACTGTAGAGGATCACCTCGGAATCGGGCATCACACTGTGGCGGACCGCTTCAAAGCCTTCGGGTAACCAATGGGCAGTCCAGCGCGGCTGCGCAGAACGGATCAGCGCATGATGCTGGTTAATATAATGCTCCATACCGTACGAAAGACGGATCACATCCGTCTCAACCCGCCCCTGGCTGTCAGATGTGCGGCCATACTGCGCCCGCAGCAATTCAGGGGATGCTGGCGAAGGTCCGGGCAACACAAGCGCGGACTGCGCCACAGGCGCTACGATGCTCTCTCCCTGATATGACTGCGCACCAAAAATAACCACACCGGTTACCGTCGCGGCCACCGCAGCGCTGGCCAGCGATTTCCAAACACCACTCAACAGTTCCTTAGCTGGCACGGAGACGTCACAAGACAGTGCCGGCTCGTTTTGTAACGCGTCACTGACCCGTGAACTGAGGTCAAAACCGGACTGACTAAGCGGCTCGCCGTGCATCAATGACCGTGCTGCGCAATAGCGCGCCCATGTGTCAGCGGACTTATCATCAAGCTGCTGAATCAGCCGCCTTGCCTCTAGCTCGGAACACTCGCCATCCATCAATACCGACAGGGACTGCTTCACATTGTCATTCATTGATCACCCCATATAACCGACACATCAATTGATGATCGGCTGTATTGCCTTGTCCACCGCTTCCCTGGCACGAAAAATTCGCGACCGCACCGTACCCACCGGGCAGTTCATGACCTGCGCGATGTTCTCATAACTCATGCCATCAAACTCTCTGAGCGTCAGTGCCGTCCTCAGATCTTCGGGCAACCGCTCAAGCGTATCGTTAACCACCGTCTCGAGCTCTCGCATATAGAGCTGGTTCTCCGGGTTCTCGATCTCTTTTAAACCGCGATTACTGTCATAGAACTCGGCATCATCCACACTGACATCCACATCCGGCGGCCTGCGCCCTTTGGCAACCAAGTGGTTTTTAGCCGTATTGATCGCAATACGATACAACCACGTATAAAAAGCACTGTCGCCTCGAAAGCGCGGCAGCGCCCGATACGCCTTGATGAAAGCTTCCTGGGATACATCCAGAGCTTCGTGCTGGTCATAAACATAACGCCCCACCAACCCGACAATCTTATGCTGGTATTTTTTTACCAACAGGTCGAAAGCCCTCTTATCACCTTGCTGCACCCGCACGACCAATTGTTGGTCCGTCGGGGAATCTGTTCCCTGTAACAATCCGTCTGGCCCCTTCGATTTGGCTCGGTTCACGGTAAACCGCTGACTCTGTTAGCCAACGCTACATCTATCGCACCCCTTATACAACAACCCCGTACAGGAGTTCCAATCAGGCACCAAAAACCTGATAGCGCCTCCGTTCACTCTGTCATCACATGAGTATCAAACATCAAAAAGCGCTCTGGCGAGCCAAACAACTTTCGCCATACCAGCCAGGTATAAGATAGGAACACTTACTAAAGGGTAAGTTCCAAGCCATCAGATCAATCGTGATAAAAAAAACGATGTGGTATTCTATCGCCTTTTTAACCGGCCGAGACGGTGCTTGAAAGTTGCAGGCAGCCTGACTCCTCGTCGCCACGTGAGTAGGATAATGAACAAAGAGATTCATTACGATGTGCTTGTTATCGGTAGCGGAGCTGCCGGCTTATCTCTGGCACTACAGCTGGCTGAACAGGCCCGCGTAGCCGTTCTGAGTAAAGGCGACCTGACGGCCGGTTCGACCTATATGGCGCAAGGGGGGATTGCCGCAGTTTGTGACCCGGCCGACAGTACCCGCAGCCATATTGACGATACCCTTGTCGCAGGTGCGGACCTTGGCCGGCGACCCGCGGTGCAGTTTACCGTCGAAAACAGCGCCAAAAGCATTCAATGGCTGGTAGAGCAAGGCGTTCCTTTTACCCGCGAAACGGATGGAAAACTGCACCTGACAAAAGAGGGCGGCCATAGCCACAGGCGCATCGTGCACTGCGAAGACGCGACCGGGCGCGCCGTTGCTCAGACATTGATTCAGCAAGCCAAAAAACACGCCAACATAGACCTGCACACCCATAGCATCGCCATCGATCTGATCACCCGCACGAAACTTGGCCTACCGCAAAACAGCTGTGTCGGCGCCTACGTTCTGGATCAAAAAAGCGGCAATGTCACCACCTTTATGGCGCCCTTCGTGGTACTGGCAACCGGCGGTGCCAGCAAGGCCTACCTGTACACCAGCAACAGTGACGGGGCGTCGGGGGATGGCATTGCCATGGCCTGGCGAGCGGGCTGCCGGGTCGCGAACATGGAATTTAACCAGTTCCACCCAACCTGCCTCTATCACCCGAAAGCAAAATCATTCCTGATTTCCGAAGCCGTGCGCGGCGAAGGCGGGCACCTGCTGCTGCCGGACGGCAGTCGCTTCATGCAGCGATTTGATGACCGGCTGGAGCTGGCTCCCCGCGACATCGTTGCCCGCGCTATTGACCATGAAATGAAACGCCTTGGTTGCGACAGCCTTTTTTTAGATATCTCCCATAAACCTGAAGCGTTTATAAAAAGCCACTTCCCCACAATTCACACCCGCTGCCTCGAACTGGGTATTGATATCTGCAAAGAGCCCATTCCCGTTGTCCCTGCTGCCCACTACACCTGCGGCGGTGTTATGACAGACAATGCCGGATGCACCGATATCGATGGTCTGTACGCCATTGGCGAAACAGCCTTCACCGGTCTGCACGGTGCCAATCGCCTCGCCAGCAACTCCCTGCTGGAGTGCATCGTCTATGGTGCGTCGGCGGCGCGGCACATTCAGGACCAGCTCGATAGCCGCACCGCCATTCCCGGCGTACCTTTCTGGGATGAAAGTCAGGTTACCGACTCCGACGAAGACGTGGTCATCTCGCATAACTGGGACGAGCTACGACGCTTTATGTGGGATTACGTGGGCATAGTCAGAACCGACAAGCGCCTTAAACGCGCACTGAACCGGGCGACGCTGTTGCAACTTGAAATATCCGAGTACTACAGCAACTACAAAATCAGCAAGGATCTGCTGGAGCTGCGTAACCTCGCGATGGTTGCAGAGCTGATCATCCGCTCCGCAATGCGACGTCAGGAAAGCCGCGGACTGCACTACACGCTGGATTATCCGCAATTACTGCAAGAAGAGCGCGATACCATACTGACGCCAGAACTCTACCAATGGCGTGAAGGGGCTGAGGGGCTGAGGGGCTGAGGGGCTGAGGGGCTGAGGGGCTGAGAAAAAGTAAACACTCACTCTACGAAAAGCCATTATGCAACAACATAACGCGCAAACGCCTTAACGCATCAGGATGCGCACTGTCCGACATCAGAGGGACGCCAAGCCGGCGTCCATCGTCACAACACTGCAGATACAGCCACAGAAACGGCGTGGTAACCACGGAATCCGGCAACGGTCGCACCGACCTTTTCCGACCGGCGGCATCCAATACAAATAAGCCTTCGTCGCTCCATAAAATGCTCGTTATCGAATCAGGCAGCGCCATGGCAATGTAACGACGATGCCAAAATATCGCATGTAGCCCAACAAGCAAAGAAAGCAGCGCACAGATACTGATAGACAGGGAGCTAAGCCATACGGCTGCGCAGGCGGCGAGATGACTGAACAAAAGCGCCCCGAACAGGGCGCGGGAAGACTCTACATTGATTCGCTCAGAGCGGAACACTGGCTAGCATAAGGTCGACAATACGCTTATGGTCCGGATTTTCAGGCTCGGCGTTGCGCATGATCCAACTAAAAATATCCTGATCTTCTTCTGCTATCAGTCGCTCAAAACACTCCTGATCTTCTAACGACAGGGAGCGGAAGCGATTCTCTAGAAAAGGGATTAGCACCACATCCAACTCAAGCATGCCACGCCGACAATGCCAGCGCAGACGGTTAATATCGGTTTCGCTATACATCTACTCTCCCTGAAATCCCAGACTCGAAGAAGCCCGAATGATAACACAGTTAACCGGCGCCTCTATGCCTGAGCAGCAGCCCGCCGCAAACTAGGAATAAATCCTATGTTAGCGATCTTAAGCGACACGTATAGTTTCGCAATGGGTATCAAGGAATGGCTCAGAGGCTGGTACGGAAACCAGTCTGCCCATGACCACAAGGAAACGTGTTCTGCATGGAAGCTGACCGAGAGGTGTACGGCAGGACGGCCACACCCTCTTGTCACAATACAGTTCAATATGGGTGACCGAGCTCCCCCCTTCAAACTCGGTCACCCTATCCTCCTTTGATTACCCCGCCTGTTCCGAGCGAATCTTTAGCTCTACTCGTCGATTTTGGGCACGCCCATCGGCGGTATCATTGCTGGCAACAGGATCACGCTCACCCAACCCCCGGCTGTGTACGCGAACAGAACCAACGCCCTGCCCCACAAGATAACGCGAAACACCGGCAGCACGCTGCTCAGACAGCGCCTGATTCATCTCAAAGCTACCCTGACTATCGGTATAGCCGGCCACATCGAGGACGGTCTTATCGAACTGCACCAAAATTTTTGCGACAGAATCCAGCACAGGCAAAAACGCCGAGATCAACTCCGATTTACCACTGGCAAAGGTGATATTTCCCGGCATAACCAAGTGAAGCTCATCACCAAAGCGCTGAACCTGGACCCCGGTACCTTCCAATTCCTGCCGCAGAACGGCTTCCTGCTGATCCATGTAATACCCGACTCCGGCACCAACGCCTCCGCCAATCAGCGCCCCCGTCAAAATACCCTTCTTACGATCTTTTTTACTACTCGAAGCCGCGCCAAGCACCGCACCGGCCAAAGCCCCGATCCCGGCTCCCTTCGCCGCCTGACTGGTTTTTTCCTCACCGGTGTAAGGGTCAATCGACGTACAACCCGTCAACAAACCAACAACAATACCCATACAAATTATGCGCTTACCCATGCATTAAAACTCCTATAGAAAACCAAGTCGCCACCACAAACTCCTAATTGGGCAAAGTTTAACGCAAAAGTCACAAACTGCACCCTCTGAACAGTTCTGAAACAGGTTTTCATTGGCGTATCGCTAGTAACAACGGGTAACAACTTATAGAATGTTGCACTAGGAAGATTATCGTTACGCGCATTATTCCGAGGATTAAGTCGTTGTCTCATTTACCACTCATCATTGGCTTCGGGGGCGTTAACCCGGCAGGCAGATCTTCATTTCATCACGCCTACCGCCGCATAATTCTGGACAAGATCAGTCGTTCAGAAAAACAGCAGACCTTGCTGTCGCTCGCCACCATGATGGGCCTGGTTAAAGATAAAAGCGGCACCCTGGTTGACGAAGCCGATCAACCACTGGAGCTCGACGACCTGGAAAAACGCTTTGGTCAGCAGATTCTCAACAACACTCTGATTCGACGCATCCACCCTGATGCCTTCGATGTGGACCGGGTCATGTTCAACTGCCCGGCCAGCATCACCCCAATCGGCGAAGAATACCGTTTCTCTCTGCGCAAGAGACACCTGCCGACCCACATACCGAACAACTGGAAAGTCGAAGACGTTGGCCTTGGCATGGCCGAAGTCTGCGCCCATGGCAGCCTTGACCTGATCTTCCATGACTATAAAACCGCCCAGGTTCAGGCGGCGGGACAGCTACCCACCGGATTCCGCCCCGGCGAGCTTTATCAATCTCGCAACCATCCACGTAACTTGCAAACGACCGTTTACGGCGCATCCGATGCGATCGCATCAACCGGTATTCCCTGGGAGCTGATCCGGGCTCGACTGCCCGCCGATCAGGTGGCCGTGTATGCAGGCAACTCAATCGGCCAGCTGGATGACAACGGATTCGGCGGACTGCTAAAAAGCGCCGCCCTGGGCAAGCGCACGACGTCAAAACAGATGCCTCTGGGCTACGGACAGATGCCCGCGGATTTCATCAACGCCTACCTGCTCGGCAACCTGGGCGCAACCGGCACCTCGCTGGGCGCCTGTGCCACCTTTTTGTATAACCTGAACAGCGGCGTCAATGATATCCGCAGCGGCAGACGAAAACTCGTTATCGTCGGCGGCAGCGACTCCCCGGTAACCCCGGAGATCATCGAAGGCTTCCGCGTCATGGGCGCCCTGGCAGAAAACAAAGACCTGATGGCCCTGGACGGCCTGAGCGAACTGACGGACGACGATTTTCGCAAGGCCTGCCGCCCGTTTGCCAATAACTGCGGCTTTACCATGGGCGAATCCTCCCAGTTTATAGTGCTCTGCGCCGACGACCTCGCCATCGAGCTAGGCGCCCAGATCTTTGGCGCAGTACCGGAAGTGTTCATCAACGCCGATGGTCACAAGAAATCGATCTCAGCACCGGGTATTGGCAACTACATCACCCTGGCGCGGTCAGCCGCACTGGTTCGCAGCATGCTCGGTGAAGAATCGCTGCGCCATCGCAGCTTTGTTCAGGCGCACGGAACCAGCACCCCACAAAACAGGGTTACCGAATCGCATGTGATTAACGAAACCGCCAAAGCGTTCGGCATCAGCGACTGGCATGTCAGTGCAATAAAATGCTATCTCGGACACTCACAGGGCACGGCAGGAGGCGACCAGCTCAGCATGTCGCTGGGCGTATGGAAATACGGCTATATTCCTGGTATCAACACACTGGACGGTATCGCCGACGATGTACACCGCAGCAACCTCAGGCTGGAACAGTCGCACACCGAAGTCGGCAGCGAAGGGATGGACTCCGTCATTCTGAACTCCAAAGGGTTTGGCGGCAATAACGCCAGTGCACCGGTTATTGCCCCGCATCGGGTCAACCAGCTACTCGGCAACAAATACGATCAAAAAACGCTGAACGGCTACCGCGATCGTCTGGCTGAAGTACAGGCCTGCGCCGCAGAATACGACAGAGAAGCCACGCGGGGAACCAATCGCCCCACGTACCTGTTCGGGCATAACGTCCTCGAGGGCGACATGCTGAGTATCACCGACAAAGAGATTCGGGTCCCCGGTTACGAGCAACCCATCTCTGTCGATATCGAGAACCCGTTCAGCGATATTTTTAAACCTTAATCCTTAATCCTCAAACCCAACCCCAACCGGGCTGAAGTAATTCAGTCGAAGGGGATTGGGTTTAGCGACCTGAAACGCCGCACCAAGCCGATCGGCACGAACCATGCTAGACACCACACCGATCCAACAGGGGCAATATCGCCTGTGTGTTCAGCCGAATCTGCGCTGCAACAGCATCCAACGGCTCTTCGCGCAATGCCGCAAACACGCTCCCGACTTCAGGCAGATAATCCGGCCGGTTAACCCGGCCCTGTCTGCCATACAAAGGCATATCCGGCGCATCGGTCTCGAGCACCCAGCTCTCCAGCGGCAACTCAACCACCTGACGTCGCAAACGAGCCGCACGCGAATAAGTCAAGGCGCCACCAACGCCTAACTTAAACCCTAAAGAAAGGTACTGGGACGCCTGCTGATCACTCCCCGAAAAAGCGTGCACAATACCTGCCTGCGGCAGCCGGAAACGGCGCAACAGACTCAAAACCTGATCATGCGCCTTGCGCACATGCAGCAACACGGGCAAAGCAAACTCTTTGGCCATTTCCAGCTGCGATGCCAGCAGCTCTGTCTGCCGGTTTCTATCCGCATCCTGCAGCCAGAAGTCCAGTCCGATCTCTCCCAAAGCAACAACCCGGTGTTGCGTCAATTGACGACGCAATAGTGCCAGATCGTCAAATTGGTGCCGATCAGAAAAACAGGGATGAAGCCCCAGCGCAGGAAACAGTGTATCGGGGCAAGCCTCGCAAAGCTTGATAACTCGCCCCCAATGCGACGCCACAACACCGGGAACCACAATTTTGCTGATTTTCCGGGAACGACAACGCGCCAGAATTTGTGCGAGGTCCTGATCAAATTCGGGGAAGTCGAGATGACAATGGCTATCTATATACATATGCCAGCCGCTATGCCGGGTAAGCTACGTACTAACAAAGTAGGAGCTTACAAACCAGGAGCTATTAAACTAGGAGCTATTAAACTAGGAGCTATTAAACCAGGAGCAAACAAACTAAGTGCTGACAAGCTGAGTCGAAGCTTGGCCGGAAAGCAATGACGCCACGCGATCAAAGGCCTGATATACACAGGCCTTGTCAGCAAGAATATAAACGGCGCAGGATCAACGATTCAGAGACACATCCGAATGACGGGTAATCATCCGCATCGCCCAGACGACCATACCGGTGCAGAAAAACAGAAAACCCGGCACTAGGCGCAACGGACTCTCGAGACCTTCAATCAGAACAACGCCGAACGCCATATAAATAAAGGGTAAATACTCATAAACCATATCAGGAAAATGCCAGAGATCAGCCCTGTTTTTAATCTCCGGGGCCTTCTCCTTGCGTCGCCACGCCGAGCGCATCACCCAGACGGCCGCACCCGCCGAATAAAAGAGCGCGGCAGACAAGTAGGTCAGCGCATAATCGAGTTGCAGCGCAATCATCACCCCGATAAAGATATAGAGGTAAGGCAAGGCTTCATAGACAGGTTTTTTTATACGCAATGTGACTCTCCAGATCTATCCTCTGCGTGCTTACTGCGCCCCGGTATAAGGGTGGATTTCAGCAAGCCTGCATACGCATATTGAAAAAGACGCACCCAAAACCCAGCCTGCCGTACTCCCCGTTTATTAACAAAGCAGTTATAGCCCAAGCACGCAATCAGCGGCGCTATCGCAGTGGCTGACCAATAGTTATGCATAAAAAGCGCCATCCATTAAAAAAATTAAAAATCAGCACCTTACAACACAAAAACTGAAGCCACATCACTATCTGTAAAAAAAACTGACAGAACAAACCCTCAATGTTCACGGGTTGCACGAAACTGAATATCGGGCCAGCGCTCCTCAGTTAGGACAAGATTAACCCGCGTTGGTGCCAGATACGTCAGCAAGCCGCCGCCATCAATTGACAAGTTATCGTAAGCCTTGCGCTTAAACTCTTCGAGCTTAACGGAATCTGCGCACTCAACCCACCGCGCCGTCTGAACGCCGATAGGCTCATACAGACACTCTACTTTATATTCATCTTTGAGCCGGTATACGACCACATCAAACTGCAACTGCCCAACAGCACCGAGAATAAGGTCATTGTTTTTGTTCGGCATAAACAGCTGTACCGCACCTTCCTCTGACAACTGCTGCAACCCTTTCTGCAACTGCTTCATTTTCAGTGGATCTTTAGGTCGCACCCGCTTAAACATCTCGGGGGCAAAGTGCGGGATACCGGTAAATTTGAGCGGCTCACCCTCGGTAAAGGTATCGCCGATCTGAATAGTGCCGTGGTTGTGCAGCCCGATAATATCCCCCGACCACGCCTCTTCAACATTCTCCCGGTCGCCGGCGAGAAAGGTTACCGCATCGGCAATTTTGACATCTTTACCGATTCGGCTGTGCCGCATCTTCATACCGCGCCGGTAGGAACCGGAGCAGATGCGCATAAACGCGATGCGGTCGCGATGTTTGGGGTCCATATTTGCCTGAATTTTAAAAACAAACCCCGAAAAACCCGGCTCTGAGGCAACAACACTTCGGCTTTCAGTCGGTCGCGGTGGCGGCGACGGAGCCCATTTAACGAAATCGTCCAGCATCTCCCGCACACCAAAGTTGCCAAGCGCCGTGCCAAAAAACACGGGGGTCAGCTTACCCGCCTCAAAAGCTTCCTGGTCAAAAGCATGTGTCGCACCGCGAACCAGCTCGACCTCCTCAGTGAAATCGTCGTAAAGGTCACCCAGCAGCTCACGGGCTTCGTCGCTCTCAAGCCCCTGAATCCGTACATCGTCCGACAGTGTATGCCCCTGCCCGGCCTGATATACATGAATGGTATCCGTGTAAAGATTGTATACGCCTTTAAAAAACGTACTCATACCGATTGGCCAGTTTATCGGCGCAGCACGTATACTCAGCACCTCTTCAATTTCGTCCAGCAGTTCGATGGGATCGCGAATATCCCGATCCATCTTGTTGACGAAGGCAAAGATGGGAGTGTCACGTAAACGACACACATCCATTAATTTGATCGTACGCGCCTCGACGCCCTTGGCACCGTCGACCACCATTAGCGCACTATCTACCGCGGTCAGGGTTCGATAGGTATCCTCGGAAAAGTCCTCATGCCCCGGTGTATCCAGCAGATTGACCATGCGGTCGCGATAGGGAAACTGCATCACGGAGGAAGTAATAGAGATACCCCGCTCCTTTTCCATCGTCATCCAGTCAGAAGTCGCGTGACGATCACTTTTCTTCCCCTTGACGGTACCTGCGGTCTGGATCAACTGGCCGATCAGCAACAGTTTTTCAGTAATCGTCGTTTTACCGGCGTCAGGGTGGGAGATGATGGCGAATGTGCGCCTTTTGGCGACTTCAACTGCTAACTTGCTCATAGACGGGACGTAATTCCGGGGTAGGGTTAGCCACATACTGTGACACGAAGGACCGCCATTATAGCGCTGCCACACCACCACTGACCAGCGCCACACCCTCCAGCACCGAACTCATTGCATGACGAATATTTTTGCGGCGCAACAAAAGCGTTTTGCCAGCAGAGCCCTTCAACTGCTATACTCGCGTTCATTTTTAAAATCCCATTCGATCCTTCGATCGAGGCGCCCTGTTGTACGTTGTGAGTCCCGCCAGAATCCGGTGCCGTCAGGCTGCCCTGTTCGTTGTCTCCACCTACTGCGCTATTCTGTTTTCGACTGCAAAACGGCTGAGACCCTGTCATGTTTGAATTTTCAATTAATCGTAACGGAAACCTGAAGAACGACATGCTCTCGGGCCTGACGGTCGCACTGGCCCTGGTTCCTGAAGCGGTTGCCTTCGCTTTCGTCGCCGGCGTAGAACCGCTGGTTGGCCTTTATGCCGCTTTCATGGTCGGCCTTATCACCGCGGTCATCGGCGGCCGGCCCGGTATGATTTCCGGTGCTACCGGCGCCCTCGCCGTGGTCATGGTTACCCTTGTGGCCGAACACGGCGTGCAATACCTGTTTGCCACGGTGGTCCTGATGGGCATATTACAGATCATGGCTGGCGTATTGCGGCTCGGCAAATTTATCCGCATGGTGCCGCACCCTGTTATGCTTGGTTTTGTGAACGGCCTGGCTATCGTGATATTTCTGGCTCAACTGGGTCAGTTTAAATTTATGGATGCTGACGGCAATCTCTCCTGGCTGCAGGGTGAAGCGCTCTACACCATGCTCGGCCTGGTGGCGCTGACGATGGCAATCATCTTTATACTGCCTCGTCTGACAAAGGCGATCCCAGCGTCTCTGGCTGCAATTGTCGTTGTCTCGCTGCTCGCTATCGGGTTAGATCTGGATACCCGCAGCGTTGGTGATATTGCCTCCATCGCAGGAACACTGCCCAGCTTTGCACTACCTGAGGTTCCATTCTCACTGGAAACCCTGTTTATCATCCTGCCCTACGCCATCATCCTGGCAGCCATTGGTTTAATCGAATCACTACTGACGCTGACGCTGATTGACGAGGTTACCCAAACCCGCGGTCGCGGCAACAAGGAATGTATCGGCCAGGGCACCGCTAACGTCGTGACCGGATTCTTCGGCGGAATGGGCGGTTGCGCCATGATCGGGCAAAGTATGATCAACATCAACTCAGGCGGGCGCGGACGCGCCTCCGGTATCACTGCCGCCTTATGCTTGCTCGCCTTTATCCTGTTTGCTTCACCACTGATAGAACAGATCCCGATTGCAGCCCTGATCGGCGTGATGTTCATCGTTGTTCTGGGTACGTTTGAGTGGTCCAGCTTCAGAATTTTGCGCAAGATACCCGCTACCGATGCCTTCGTGCTGATCCTGGTATCCGCCGTCACCGTAGCAACCGACCTTGCTATCGCCGTGGTCGTTGGGGTTATCGTCTCCGCGCTGGTATTCGCCTGGCAACACGCCAAGTACATCCGGGTCGAGACTAAAATGGAGGGCGACACGAAAATCTACCGGCTCTACGGGCCGATTTTCTTCGGTTCGATCAATAATTTTCTGGGCCTATTTGACCCGGAAAACGACCCGAAGGATGTGGTTATCGAATTCCAGAATTCGCGGGTTGCCGACCACTCGGGTTTGGAAGCCATCGATACGCTGGCTGAACGCTATATTCAGTCCGGCTCTCAGCTGCACCTGCGCCACCTGAGCCCGGAATGCCGCACACTGCTGCGCAAAGCCGGAGATCTAGTCGAGGTTAACGTAATTGAAGACCCAAAATACCGGGTC
>JBFGYY010000013.1:0-15843 GCA_041587095.1 Motiliproteus sp.
AGCTGCAATACAAGGTCTGTGCTGCTGATCAGGCTGACAAGATCCATGCTGGTCTGCCAGGGAACGTCAAGGTCCTGCATACCGTGCAGCAGCCTGACGGGCATTGCAAGGGGTATCGTGCTCTGCAGAAGAGCATGCTGCCGGCCATCTTCCAGGAGTTTTTGAGTAATGATGAAAGGTGAATCATCGTAGCAGGAGGGGAGGGTGACCAGACCTGTTCGCTCCAGTTCCTCTTGCTGACGGTTTGTCAGGTGCCGGGCGACCAGCGTGCGGGTGAAATCCGGCGCCGCTGCGACACCAATCAGCCCGGCGACGCGCTCAGGGCGTTGCAGGGCGGTGAGCAGCATCAGCCAGCCACCCATTGATGAGCCGATAATGACCTGCGGGCCGTCGGTGAGTTCGTCCAGCACGCTGAGGGCGTCCATGGCCCAGTCACCGATACAGCCATCCTCAAAGCGTGCCGACGATTGGCCGTGCCCGCGGTAGTCAAAACGCAGGAAGGCATTGCCGCGTTTTTCAAGGTATTGCTGGAGGCGTAACGCCTTGTCTCCTTGCATGTCGGAGCGAAAACCCGGTAGAAAAATGACGCCGGGATTGCGACCGGGCGTGCGTTGATAGGCCAGCCTGGCACCGTAGGATGTCGTAAAGAATTCGGTGTTTTTCATTGTTGGAAGATTAACGGCTTGGACGTTGGCAGGCAACCGAAACGGTGCTGGTATCCCGCAGCCTGAATGCGAAGTAAGTTGTTAACCGAGACATGGACGGTTAGCTATCTGCAGGTCGTTCAATACCCTGCCACTCTCTTAGACCTGTATGGTTAGGTTCTTTATTGATATAAACACAAGTTTGACTTTATGTCACTGCGTAGCTAAAACTCGTAAAGGTTATTGTTGCTCCAGGGAAGGTGAAAAGTGATGATGGAAGGGGCTATAGAAAAGGCTGTTGCGGAGTTTCATCAGCAGATGAAATCCCATTCACCCAGGGTTTGCCGTGTCGCCGTGGGTATTTTTGATCAGAGTTGCGGCACGGTAAGAACCTTTGCGGAGAGTACCGATGGTCCGGTGCCGTTTCGGGCTTACGAAGCAAAATTAACCGATGTACCTTCATTAGAGACGATCGCGAATACCGGGCAACCCAGAGTCATCAACGATCTGAGCGCCTGTACCAATTCACCTTCTTACCATACTCTGCAATTACTGAAGTCAGCATATCGTTCCAGTTTGACTGTGCCGTTATATTTTCAAGCGCGTTTAACCGGCTTTCTGTTTCTGAATTCTGCTTGTAAACATTACTTTCAAAAATTTGATACCAAAAATGTGTCCGCATTTGCTCCGATGCTCGGTGCCTTATTGTTTAATCAATTCTCCACCGTCAGGGCCCTGCATGGCGCGCTCCGAACGGCCATTACTTTTAGTCACCACAGGGATGATGAAACCGCCAATCATCTGGAAAGGATGTCTCTGTACAGCCGGTTAATTGCCATTTCTCTTGCCGAGCAGCATCGTCTGAATGATGCGGCCATTGAGCAGATTTATCGGTTTGCACCGTTGCATGATATCGGCAAGGTGGGAATACCGGATGCTATTTTGCTTAAGCCCGGGCGCTTGCAGAATGAGGAGTTGCAGATAATGCGCGGCCACGTGGATAAGGGCGTTCACATTACCGATGTGATGGTTGAGGAGTTCGGCTTTGATTCGGTGCCAAACATCAGCATGCTGAGAAACATCGTTGCGTACCACCATGAGCGCTGGGATGGGCAGGGTTATCCGCACCGGCTTGCCGCGGCGGACATCCCCATTGAATCGCGCATCGTCGCGGTTGCCGATGTTTGCGATGCTCTATCAAGTGTTCGTCCTTATAAAACAGCCTGGTCGATGGATGAAACCTTTGACTTTTTGCAGCGTAAATCGGGCCGGGCCTTTGATCCTGATTGCGTCCGGGCGGCTTTCGATAACAGAGATGCGTTTGAAATCATTAAAGAACGCTATGCTGATAACCACCAGACACATTGATAGAAAATGCGCGTTTTTATGCTACCTTTATGTTTTTCTAATATATTGACAACACAAAAGAATAATGGAACTATGCTGAGCGAAACGGATCTCACAGTCGACTGAATCCAATTTAAATGGCCTGTTATGACGTTGTTGTCTTACTCTGATCAGAATCTCTCTGCGCGCAGCATCAATATGCTGATGGCGTTGTTGATGCTGATTGTTGTAAGCAGCCACTGTTCGATGGCCTTTGCGAAAGGGGTCGATCAATCCGAGTTTTCCAGATCTATTCCTAGTGCCGATACCATGCCTGATCATTGTGGCGGCATGCAGGAATCGGATGAGCAACACAGTAATCAGACCACCGACCGGGGTTGCTGGGATGGCGACTGCCCAAGCAGCTTTATAGGCGCGCTGACAGCGGTACCGCAACAGGTTAAGCTGGATTTACAGGATGCGCCATTAGCGTCGTTCGATAACAGCTTCTTGCCTATGGTTCGTGCGGGGCCTTGCCTGCGAGAGCCTTCCCCGGATCTGAGCGATTTTTCTACCCCTCCCCTCATCTATTCTCTCTGCGTTTTACGTCTGTAGCGCTCTGCCTAACCTGACTCTTTCTGAGTCGTTTTTGTGTCTTTTTGTGCAAAAACATTAGCTGGCCCTTTTCGCCCGGGCCCGTTTTTGGTCGCATCCGGCAGGACTTTTTAAATGCAACGATTTACCAACGCTATGGCATCGATCTGCCTGGGCGGCACTCTGTTGTTTGCCTCTCAGGCCCATGCTTTGTCCGTTTCTTTAGCGCAGGCGCAGCAGCGAGCGCTGGCCGACAGTCCGCGGCTAAGTGAGATTGCAGCCCGTTATCAGGCCGCACAAACCATCCCGGAACAGATGGGGGCATTACCTGATCCATCGGTAACGGTGGGGCTTTTAAGCGTACCAACCAATACCTTCGATCTTGATCAGGAGGCGATGACTCAGTTTCAGGTCGGGATTCAGCAGCCCTTACCCTGGCCCGGCAAGCTTAAGTTGAAGTCCTCGGTCGCTCAGTTTGGCGCCGGCGCCACTGAACAAGAGCTGGCCGAAGCACGCTTAATGCTGAGCCGCGATGTCGTGAAAAGCTGGTGGAACCTCTACTTCACCGAAAGGGCCCTGGAGGTTGTGCGTGAGAACCAGCAGAAGATGCGTGAGTTTAATCGCATAACCCTGAGTCGCTATCGTGTCGGCAAAGGCGTTCAGCAGGATGCGTTGCAGGCGCAGTTAGAATTATCGGCACTGCTGGAACGGGAAGTGGTCTTAACGGGCCAGCGCCGCGTGCAGGCTGCAGGACTTAATGCACTCTTGGCACGGGATGCGCAGGAATCGTTAGAGCTGATCAGCGCTGAGCCTCCCGCCTTTCGTGATCTTCCTCAGCAAGCTGAGCTATTGGATCGTGCGCTGCGTCAGCGTCCGTTGCTCCGTCAGCGAATGATTCAGCTGGATGCGGCCAGGGAGAAAACCAAATTGGCCGAACTCGGCCTGATTCCCGATTTTACGCTCGGTGCCAGTTACGGCTATCGACAGTCGGCCCCTAATGGTGCTGATCGTGCAGACCTGCTGTCACTGACGCTGGGCATCAAAATCCCGTTATACGCATTAAGTAAGCAGCGTCGGGAGATCGACCAGCGCGAAGCCGAAGTCATGGCCAGCAAAGACAGACTGCATGAGACACAGTTACAGGTCCGTTCCCAGATTGTCAGCGCAGTCGCCGCCTATGAACGGGCCGGTAGCCAGGCAGAGCTGTTGGAGAACGGCATATTGCCCCAGGCTCGTCAGACCGTTGCATCGATGCTGTCTGGGTTTCAAGTTGGACAAGTTGATTTTACCGCACTGGTGCGGGCGCAACTGATGGTGAACAACCTGCAGTTGCAATATTGGCGTGCCTTAGTAGATGGACAACAAGCACAGGCCGATCTGGTGGCTGCGCTGGGAGGTGATCTGTATGAGTAAGTTAGTGATAGGCATGGCATTAACGTTGACCGTCGGTGTCGGCGCGGGGCTGTTTGGTGCACGTTTTTTGAATCTTGACCAAACGGGGGCGCCTGCCGTTGCCGAGGCCGGTGCTGATAAGCCGTTGTTTTATCGTAACCCCATGAATCCGGCGATTACGTCTCCCGTTCCGGCGCAAGACGAGATGGGTATGGACTATATTCCTGTCTATCCGGATAAACCGAAAGCCGAACGTAAACCGCTGTTTTATCGTAACCCTATGAATCCGGCGATCACATCCCCCGTCGCGGCACAGGATGAGATGGGTATGGATTACATCCCTGTCTACGCCGAGGATGATAGTGACGGGGCGAGTGAAGAACCGGCCGGTACCGTAAAGATCGACCCGGTTATGGTGCAAAACATCGGCGTACGGACAGCCCTGGTAGAAACCCGCGATCTGGCCAAGATTGTGCGGGCTACCGGACGGGTAACAGTCGATGAAAGCCGGGTTACCCGTTTGCATCCGCGCACTGAAGGCTGGATTCAGAAACAGTTTGCCGCGCGCGTCGGTGATCCGGTCCGCAAAGGTGATGAATTATTAACCCTGTATTCGCCGCAATTGGTAACCAGTCAACAGGAATACCTGCTGGCACTGGATAATCTCAAAGCGCTGGAAAACAGCAGCTATAAGGACATTCAGCAGGGTGCTCAACAGCTGGTCGAAAGCTCCCGTGAGCGTTTGCGTTTACTGGATGTACCCGAACATGAGATCAATAATCTGGCTGCATCCGGCCAGGTGAGTAAAGCGGTTGGCATCGAGTCACCCTTTGATGGGGTAGTCCTGAATATTGGTGCGCGTGAAGGCCAATACATTATGCCCAGGACAGAGCTTTATGTGATTGCTGACCTGTCCAAAGTCTGGGTGTTGGCCGATGTCTACGAGTATGAGCTGCCCTGGATAAAGGTCGGTGATACCGCCATGCTCCAGACCACCGGCATGCAGGGCCCGCAACTGAAGGGGAAAGTTGCTTATATCTACCCCTTTGCCAAAGCGCAAACCCGTACTGTTCAGGTGCGTATCGAGATCGATAACCGTCACGGCTTGCTGAAGCCGGATATGTTTGCAGAGGTCGCTATCGGTGCGTCTTCGCGCAGTAATGCCACAGTGGTGCCCAGCGAAGCGATTGTTCGCTCGGGTGAGCGTGAGCAGGTATTTGTTGTGCGCGGCGAAGGTAAGTTTGAACCCCGTGAGGTGACATTAGGGCACAGCAGTGAGGGGTGGGTCGAAGTCCTGACAGGGCTCAAGCCCGGCGAGCGGGTGGTCAATTCGGCGTTGTTCCTGATCGATTCTGAATCGAAGTTGCGTGAAGCGACCGCGAAAATGATGGAAGCTGCCAAGCAACCTGCGGGCAACCCATCTGACGATAATATGAATAGCTTATCGATGGATAGTTTATCGATGGATGGGATGTCCATGGACAGCGGTTCTGAAGCCCTTTCCATGGACGGGATGTCAATGGATGGCACGTCTATGGATGGCATGTCTATGGATAGTACAGAACAGACACTTTCCATGGATGGCATGTCGATGGACAGCATGTCCCTGAATCCCGCAGCAAAGGCCCAGACTGCAGCGGATTCAATGGATATGCAGAATATGACGCTCAGTGATGGTTCAGGGGTAAAAGCGGAACCCGGCAAAGGAGCTGTTGCCAATGATTAATGCAGTCATTAATGGCTCCCTGAAAAATCGCTTTCTGATTATTATCGGGAGCCTGTTGCTGGTCGCATCAGGTATCTGGGCGGTCAAGAACACGCCGCTCGATGCGATTCCCGACCTGTCCGATGTTCAGGTGATTGTTTTTACGGAGTTTCCCGGGCAGGCTCCTCAGGTGGTCGAAGATCAGGTGACCTACCCGTTAACGACGGCCATGCTGGGCGTCCCTTACGCGAAGGTGGTGCGGGGATACTCCTTTTTTGGCTATTCCTTTGTTTATATTATTTTCGAAGATGGCACCGATATGTACTGGGCCCGCTCCCGGGTGCTGGAGCAGATCAACTACGCCTCCAGTCGTTTACCGGATGCCGTTCAGCCCGTATTGGGGCCCGATGCGACGGGGGTAGGCTGGATCTATGAATACGCGCTGGTTGACCGCTCCGGTCTGTATGATTTAGCCAAGTTGCGTTCCGTACAGGACTGGTACCTGCGTTACCAGCTGCAAACTGTTGACGGTGTCTCGGAAGTCGCGAGTATCGGCGGTCATATTAAACAGTATCAGGTTGAAGTCGACCCTAACCTGATGGCGCGCTACAACGTGCCGCTGCAGCGCGTCAAAATGGCGATCCAGCGATCCAACAATGACGTGGGTGGACGTCTGGTTGAGATGGCTGAGACCGAATACATGGTGCGAGGTTTGGGCTATATCCGCTCGCTATCGGATCTGGAAGAGATTCCGGTCGGTTCGACACCCGATGGCACCCCCCTGCGTATTAAAGATATCGCCACGGTACAGATCGGCCCCGAATTACGGCGCGGTATCGCCGAATTTAACGGTGAGGGTGAAACGGTCGGCGGCATCGTCGTCATGCGTTACGGTGAAAACGCACAGGCAACCATCGAACGGGTTCGTGAAAAACTGGAGCAGCTTAAA
This sequence comes from Motiliproteus sp., assembly GCA_041587095.1. Lineage (GTDB taxonomy): Bacteria > Pseudomonadota > Gammaproteobacteria > Pseudomonadales > Balneatricaceae > Motiliproteus. The sequence goes on from JBFGYY010000013.1 coordinate 6,611, forward strand.
CCCGGTCTTCCGCAAGGGGTTGAGATTGTCCCGGTTTATGATCGCGGCGACCTGATTAAACGTGCCGTGGATAATCTGGTTGAAAAACTGGTGGAAGAATCCATTGTCGTTTCGATCGTTTGTATTCTGTTCCTGCTGCATGCGCGCTCGGCCCTTGTCGCCATCCTGACGCTGCCCATCGGCATCTTAATGGCCTTTATTGTCATGCAGTGGCAGGGCATTAACGCCAACATCATGTCATTGGGAGGTATTGCCATCGCGATCGGTGCGATGGTCGACGGGGCGATCGTCATGATCGAGAACGCCCATAAGCATCTGGAGATGGCCTGTGATCGGGTCAAACGCGAATTGACCTCGGGCGAGCGCTGGCAAGCCATTGCCGATTCGGCCCGCGAGGTCGGTCCCGCGCTGTTTTTCTCGCTGTTGATTATTACGGTCTCATTCTTGCCGGTCTTTACGCTGCAGGCGCAGGAAGGGCGGATGTTCAGCCCGCTGGCATTTACCAAGACCTACTCGATGGCGGCGGCAGCCATTCTGGCTATTACCCTGGTTCCGATTCTTATGGGGTATTTTATTCGCGGCAAGATACTGCCTGAAGCGAAGAATCCGGTAAATCGGATGTTGCACTGGTTGCACTCCCCGGTGCTGGGTCTGGCGATGCGCTGGCGCTGGCTAACGCTGCTGCTGGCGGCCTCTGTTGTGGCGGCAACTTATTATCCGGTCAGCAAATTGGGCACTGAGTTTATGCCGCCGCTGGATGAGGGTGACATTCTCTATATGCCCACAACATACCCCGGCGTGTCGATTACCAAGGCCAAGGAGTTATTGCAACAGACCGATAAGATCCTTAAATCGTTTCCTGAGGTTGAATCGGTATTCGGTAAAGCAGGGCGAGCGGATACGGCAACCGATCCCGCTCCCTTGGGCATGCTGGAAACTACGGTGCGCCTGAAGCCGAAGGAGGCGTGGCCGGATCCGAGTAAAACCACGAAAGATCTGATGAACGAGATGGATCAGGCCATCAAATTCCCGGGGCTCGCCAACGCCTGGACCATGCCGATAAAGACGCGCATCGATATGCTGTCCACCGGTATTAAAACGCCGGTAGGTATCAAAGTCAGCGGACCAAGCCTGGCCAAACTCGAAGAGATGGTCTTGCAGATCGAACAGGTTGTGCGGGCCGTGCCGGGCACCCTGACGGCCTTTGGTGACCGTGCGGTTGGCGGTTATTACCTCGATTTCGACATCAATCGCAGTGTGGCCGCGCGTTACGGGCTGACGGTAGGCGATGTGCAGGATGTGATTCAGACAGCGATCGGCGGTATGAATGTCACGCGCACGGTCGAAGGGCTGGAGCGCTACCCGGTCAATATCCGCTACCCCCGTGAGCTGCGTGATGATCTTGAAGGGCTGCGCCGTGTGCTGGTGCCGACAGCAAACGGCAGTCAGATTCCGTTGGCTCAGCTGGCGAACCTTGAATTGCGCCGTGGTCCTCCGGGTATTAAGAGTGAAGATGCACGTCTGACATCCTGGATATACGTGGATATTTATGTGTCGGATATCGGCGGCTATGTGAAGCAGGCGCAAAAGGCGGTGGCTGAGCAGATCGAGGTGCCTGCTGGCTACTCGATCGCCTGGTCCGGGCAGTATGAGTATATGGAGAGGGCCGCAGAGCGATTGAAGATCGTTATCCCGGCGACCTTGCTGATTATTTTCCTGCTGCTGTATTTCAATTTCCGCAATATTTCGGCACCGCTGGTGGTGATGCTCTCGATACCCTTTGGTCTCGTGGGCGGTATCTGGCTGGTGTATTGGTTGCAGTTCAATCTGTCGGTTGCGGTGGTGGTGGGCTTTATCGCTTTGGCTGGGGTAGCCGCCGAGATCGGGGTGTTGGTACTGACCTTTATCGATCAGGCTGTGGCGGCCCGGCGTGCTTCGAGTCTGAACCCGAACGCGCGTTTGACTGCCAGCGCCTTGCTGCAGGCGGTGCATCATGGCACCGCGGAGCGGGTCAGGCCGATTGCCATGACGGCAGTCGCCATCATTGCCGGTCTATTACCGATTATGTGGAGTCATGGCACCGGCTCGGAAGTGATGCAGCGTATCGCAGCGCCGATGGTCGGCGGTATGGTGAGCGTAACGTTGCTGTGTTTGATCGTGTTACCGGTTATCTACGGGTTTGTATTGGCCGTAAAAGAAAAGCGTCGGCCACTGCATGACCCGATTGAAGAAGCTGCCGATGAGAGCCTTGCTGCCTCTGCGGCGCAACAATCATCGAAATTAACCGAGCTGTAAGGCTCGACTTAGTCAAAAGTACGTGAGGAAGTAAAAATGAAAAAAACATTGATGGCGACTACTCTGGGCATGCTTCTGATCGGCGGCAACGTGCAGGCCGCTGGCAATCATGACTCTGGTGCGATGGACCACAGCGCCATGGGGCATGAAAGCACGCAAAACCAGATGTTCCTGGAAAAGCGCAATATTGATGGTTATACAGTCAGTTTTCATGTTATGCCGGCTGCCGAGGGGATGAATCATGGTGGCTCACATAACCTGATGATTAAGGTCGAGCAGCAGGGGAAAGCGTTGTCCTCCTTGCAAGCCAATTCAAAAGTGGTTTTTCCCGGCGGTAAAGATGAAAGTAAAGCTCTGATGAAGATGGGGGACTGGTACATGGTGGGTTACGACCTGGAATCAAAAGGTGAACATCAGGTCATGGTGCTGTTTAAGACCCCCGATGGTAAGAAGCATTTCGGTGGTGTTCATTACTCCGGCCGGTAAGCCCCGGATCAACGGTTAGCCGATGTGCAGTAGCTGGTGCCGTGTGCCACACGTCACTAGCGCATTTTTGAGTGAGTTGGAACATGAGCCAAAAAACAATGAAAAAACTCCTGATGGTTACCGCGATTGCAGCACCGCTAATGATGCCGTCTCACACTGCGTTAGCCGGTGGCGAACATGCGGGGGGGCACGGGAAAGCCGCAGCGGGCATGTCCATGGATGACATGAGCATGGGTGGCATGTCGATGGACAGCATGAACATGGATGGCATGTCGATGGACAATATGCCCGCTGATGCGATGAGTGGACATCAGATGGATGAGCATCAAATGGGAGGGCACGCCATGGGCGGTCATGCGCACGCCTCCTGGGCTGAAGCCCCGCAAGCCTATGCCAAGCGCTCCTTTGATGGTTGGGATGATTATAACGTTGCCAGCAAGGGCATGACCCTTTACCAGCAGAACTGTATGAGTTGTCATGGCGTTGACGGGAAAGGTACCGGGCCGCTGGCTGCCAGCCTGGCGCATCCGCCAGCGGATTTGACTAATCACTTTCATAAAAAACCGGGTGACGGGGACCAGTACCTGTTCTGGCGTGTCACCGAAGGCGGTACGGTTGCGCCGTTTGCCGCCATGGATTCAGCAATGCCGGCGTTTGGCAACGTGCTAAGCGAAGAGGATCGGTGGAGCGTCCTGACTTATGTCCATCAAGCGTTTCATGCCGGCTTTAAGAGTGGTCCTGCAATGCCGGCAATGCCCGGGATGAATCACGGCGGGGGCCATCACTAGTCCTTTGCCCGGCAGTTCAGTCCTTTAGCAGCCGGTTGAACCCGTTTTTTGGCTTCGCTGGCTGCTATTAGCTTTGCTGACTGCTATTGAAAGCAGCAAGGGATCTTTACCTATCAAGGGAGCAACGGATGAAATTGAAGTGGAATGCGGTTCTGGTCGCGGCGTTAGGGCTGTCATTGGCCGCTTGCAGCGCACCGGATGAGAATGAGCGACTGGCCAAGCAAGGTCTGCCGCCGGCGGATTTTGTTGGCTCAGCGGAACAGGGGCGGGATATTTATGTGGCTAACTGTGCGGCTTGTCATGGTCGTTTCCTGAAAGGCGGGCGAACGGGGCCGCCGCTGCTGCATAAGGTTTATGAGCCGAGTCATCATTCAAATCTGGCTTTTTATCGGGCGGTCAAAGACGGCACCAAGGCGCATCACTGGCAATTTGGTGATATGCCGCCGCAGCCACAGGTCTCGCCTACTGATGCAGCTCATATCATTGCCTATATACGCGATAGACAGCGTCGCGTCGGGATCAACTGAGATCGCATCAGCCGTTAACCCGCTTTATCTCATCATCAGGGGCTGATTTCCTATCGGCTCTTCGTCTTCTTAATGCCGGCGTCGTTGTTTAACGTTGCTGGCTTTGAGAGGGCACGCCCGGGCATTACGGTGAATTTGGCTTCACGCTGCAGCTCATCTTTCGCAACACGCTGATTATGCTTCTGCGTTTGAGCAGAGGGTTTGGGCTTTGACGAACGCTCATGGATTTTTCGCGTGGCGTGCAGGATAAATCAGCGCTGAAGCACTTCTCGCTCTGTAGAGATCGTATTATTATCAGCACAGGCCACTGTGTGAGAGTGTTGCTGTTTGAGTACGTGCAGACAGTATGCAGCCTGCCCGTTTTGGTACCCCTTGTTCCAGCTGTTTAATGATGAAGAGGCAAAGTCAGCATGGCACGTAAGCCGATTGTGATCGCAGGTGTCGAAATCGCTCCGGGTGAACGCAAGAAGATCTATCTGGATGTTGCCCGTCTCTATACCCACACCAATCTAGAGTTGGTTGCCGAAGTGTTGCATGGTCGCCGGGAGGGGCCAACGCTTCTGGTGTCTGCGGCTATTCACGGTGATGAACTTAATGGTGTGGAAATATGCCGGCAGTTGCTTAAAAAGCAATCTCTGAGCCGATTAAAAGGGACCATTATTGTTGTACCCGTGGTGAATATCTTTGGCTTTATTCATCGCTCCCGCTACTTGCCGGATCGCCGCGACCTGAATCGCTGTTTTCCGGGCACCGCCAAAGGCTCGGTCGGTGGACGGGCCGCTTTCCTGTTCCGTACCGAAATATTGGAGCGCTGCACGCATGCCATCGATCTGCATACCGGTGCGATTCATCGCAGCAATCTGCCGCAGATCAGAACCAATCTGGATAATCCGGTGGCGAACGAAATGGCGCATTGGTTTGGTGCACCGGTGATACTGGACTCTCAGTTACGCGATGGTTCGCTACGCGAATGTGCAGATCGTTCAGGTATCCCGTTGATTCTTTACGAAGCCGGCGAAGCGCTACGTTTTGATATGGACGCGATCAAAGGCGGCGTGCGCGGGGTGTTAAATGTCATGCGCGGCTTAGGCATGCTGGCGCCATCCAGTAAAGTCAAACGCACCTATACTCCCGCCATCGCCCGTACCTCCTACTGGGTTCGGGCCGATGCGGATGGCACCTGTTTATTTATCGCCAAGTTAGGACAGCGGGTGAAGAAAGGGGATGTGATCGCCTGGATCGCTTCGCCGTTCAGCCAGGAGGAGCAGGCGGTCGTTTGTCCAAACAATGGTATCGTGATTGGCCGTAATAACATCCCACTGGTGAATGAGGGCGATGCGCTGTTCAACATTGCACGCTTCGATACTGTCGCAACCGCTGCGAAGAGCGTGGAGGGGTTTCATGCACACATTGAGCAGGAAACCCTGACCGCGCAGAGCGATATTCCGCTGGAACCCGGCCCGGAAACGTGAATTGCAAGCGACAAAACAGGAACGCAGCTTGCTGAACGGCAGGCTACCTACCTATCGATCTTCTACCTGCCATCTGCAAGAGTGCGTGAAAGGCTACGGGCTCACGTTTATCGTTTAACGCAAGTCCGGAGCCGTCCTGTTATCGGTTTAGCCTTTGCCCCGGGTTCGGGTGCGGTTGACCAGGGCGTTTTTTTCAATAAATTTGATGATATCGCCGGCGATATCTTTGCCCGTTGCCTGTTCGATACCTTCCAGTCCCGGACTCGAATTAACCTCCATAACCAGCGGGCCTCTGTCAGAGCGCAGCAGATCGACGCCGGCTACGTTCAGGCCCAGCGTGCGGGCGGCCAGAACCGCTGTTGCACGCTCTTCCGGGGTGATTTTTACCAGTGTGGCAGATCCGCCGCGGTGGATATTGGAGCGAAATTCGCCTTCTTTGCCCTGGCGCTTCATCGCGGCGATAACCCGGTCACCGATCACCAAGCAGCGTATATCGGCGCCGCCGGCTTCGCGGATAAACTCCTGGACCATAATGTTGGCTTTTAGCCCCATAAACGCTTCAATCACGCTGGTGGCAGCCTTGCGGGTTTCCGCCAGCACCACGCCGATTCCCTGTGTGCCTTCCAGAAGCTTGATGACGACGGGGGTACCGCCGACCATCTCCAGCAGATCGGGAATATCACCGGGCTTACTGGCAAAGCCGGTGACCGGCATGCCAACGCCTTTGCGCGACAGTAGCTGCATGGAACGCAGCTTATCCCGGGAACGGCTGATGGCCACCGACTCGTTAACCGGGTACACGCCCATCATTTCAAACTGGCGCAGGACCGCAGTGCCGTAAAAGGTGACGGATGCGCCGATGCGGGGAATGATGGCATCAAAGCCACTTAACTCCTCTCCGCGATAGTGCATGCTGGGCTCTTTGGAATTGATATTCATATAAGTGCGCAGCGCGTCGATCACGACAACGTCATGTCCGCGCAATTTTGCCGCTTCGACCAGGCGTTGCGTGGAATACAATTTAGGGTTGCGCGACAATATGCCCAGTTTCATTAAATTTTCTCGATGTTGGCAGAGGCTATAGGGTTGCTCTGCAGATAGGATTCGGCAGCGTTGACGGTGAAGCGCGTGCCCAGGGCACGTCGTCCGAGCAGCATGCGAAAGCGCATGGTGTCTCTGTTGGTCAGTGTCAGCTCAATGGGCCAGCGGTAGTCGCCCATCACGGCGTCAGTACGAATAACATAGCGATCTTCGCGGTGCCCACCCGAGTCGGTCACGGTGCGAATGTCCGCAACTTCCGCCTCGCAAGCCTGTTCGATAAGCTCATTCTTTTGTATCGGGTGAATAAAAAAACGTACCCATAAATTGCCATCCCGGGTGAAAGTCTCAAGCCAGAATGCGTGCAGTGCCGACGTTTTTGCACCGGTATCGACTTTGGCTTTGATACGATCAATGTTTAACCCGGGAAGGCTAAGCCATTCACGCCATCCTACCGCGATAAGCGGCGGTGCCGAGGATACGTTAGTATCATTTTTCATAGCAGTATCGCTCAGTGAGAACTTGAATAAAGTGATTGGGGTTAGTATAGCGGTGGTCTGTATCGCTGTAGTTGCTATAACTATTATCACGATGCTCGTGATCGGTTGGCAGGGACCGTTACGGTGCAGATCGATGCAGACCCGCATCCAGGCATGTCCGATTGTGACCAGCGTCCCTTAACGGGCGGTTAATGACAGCCCATATCACTCACTAAATACGTGAACCCGTCGGGGCGCGTCGGTCATTGGGTCAATCGTTCTTTAATCGACGTCCGAGGGGTAGTCATCGGCGCTGTAATTGGTCGGGCTCATCCCCATGGATATGTAATGGTTGCGCGACTCACAGCCACGTAAATAGCGAGCCCAGGTTTTTTCATGCACAGATGCTGGCGTGGCACCGGTACCGAAACAGTGTACGAACGCTTTCTCTTCGTCGGTTTCCGGGGGTTGTAGTCCCTGATAAAGTGCCTTGTACGCGCAACCATGGTCACGCAACAAGGCGGCCTGGCTGGTGGTAAATTCGCCGCTACGCTGAAAGCCATAGGGAAAATTTTCGTCATCAACGAATTTCTTTGTACTGGCGAAACTCAGAGTAGCCGGGAAGGTTGCATCGGTTCGTACATGTTCAAAGGGCATCGGATCACCTTTCCTATCGCTTACAATAAATTCGGCCACAGCACTAAACGGGTTGGCAGCTCAGTTGTCGGCTACCGGCGCTACAGTTCTCGATTTTGCTCAGACTCTGTCTGCTTTACTGACAGAACCAACAGTACGCGCACTTAGGCTGGCGCACCGGTCTATCCCTTGCTGCTCAGCGTTACGTCTATTCGGTGCAGGTGCTTGTTACCATTCGGCTATTCTGTGTGCTTAGCGGTTCAGGTCGCCTGTGACGCATTCAGTTCATCAGGCTTTGCACGCCGGTTTAAAACACACGTATTGTCACCAGCCCCGTAGGCAGGTAACGTCGGGATGCAGCGGAGTATCGTTGCTGCTTATTCGACGGTAAAACGAATTTTTTTTGTTTTAATGACGAAAATATTTGTTGGTGGACTGTGGATACCGAACTGCTGAGAACCTTTCTGGAAGTTTCCAAAACCCGTCACTTTGGCCGGGCTGCGGAAAATCTGCATCTGACCCATTCCGCGATCAGTTTTCGTATCCGCCATCTTGAAGGGATGGTTGGTGTCAAGCTGTTCAATCGTCAGCGCCATAACCTGACCCTGACGCCGCATGGGGAGCGCCTTGTCCCTTATGCCAAGGCCATACTGACTTCACTGCAGATGGCATTGCAGGATGTCGGGGTTGCTGACGAACTCGTTGAGCAGCTATCGCTGGGGGGGACGCCGAATATATGGGATACCTACTTACAGGAGGCGTTGCCGCCGCTTTCCGAACACCTGCCCGCGATTGCACTCAGGACCGAAGTCGATAACCAGATATCGCTGGCGCGGGCGTTGCTGGAGCAAAAAATAGATATCGCCATCGTGTTTGATCCACCCCGGGTCGCAGAAACCGAGAGCCTGTGTATCGGTGAAATTGAACTGATGCTGGTAAGTTCCGAGCCGGGCATAAGCGCAGATACCGTAAATAGAGTCGGTTACGTCTTTGTTGATTGGGGAACCGCCTTTAATGTTCAGCATGCGCAGTTGATGAGGCAGCCGGTGGCGCCGGTACTGCATACCGGCCACACCGGGATCGCGCTGACCTATCTGCTACGCAAAGGTGGTGCCGCGTTTTTACCGACCAACTTGGTTCAATCCCATCTGGACGCAGGGCGTTTGCACCGTGTCGAAGGTGTTGCAACCATGCCGCGGGATCTGTTGGCCGCGTTTCTCGGGGCCAGCGAACGTATCGATCTGATCAATGCCGTTGTTGCGTTTTTAGCGCATCCTGCCAATAAGTAACTGGTACCCAAGGCGTCGGTAAGCTGATACTGATTGGCAGCTGCGCGGGGGGGGGGCTTGAGCGCTCTGATTGCAACGTCGCGGCGACGTCACTGTGTTATAGGCCGCCTTGCTGCATGGTAGCCATTGTAAGCGTCTGTACGACTCTGTTTTCAGTACAAAGCAAGCCGGACTGAAGCGCGACTGACCGTCGCTACAGAGCAATGGGGGTCATAGGGAGGAT
>JBFGYY010000014.1:0-15826 GCA_041587095.1 Motiliproteus sp.
CGGCACTCATCGACGATCAGCAGGTGCTCGCAGGTGCCGACAGCGGCGAGAATGGCCGCTTCGTTAAGCGGGGCCAGCCAGCGCAGGTCTATCACACGCAGGCGAATACCCTGTTGCTGTTCGAGTATGCGGCTGGCCTGCAGGCTCAGGTAGTAACCGTTGCCGTAGGTCAGAATGGCCAGCTCCTGTCCTTCACCCTGTTGATGAAGCTGGCCCAGAGCGATCGGCCGCGCCTCATCGGGGGCGCGGTAATGATCGGTCCAGAGGCCGTCACCGGTTTCATGCAGGTCCCGGGTCATATACAACGCGATTGGCTCAATGAAGATCACCACGCGCTGCTCTTCGCGCGCCAGGCGTACGGCTTCGCGCATCATCTCGACAGCATCGCTGCCGTTGCTGGGGCAGGCGATGACCAGACCGGGTATATCGCGGAACAGATTCAGACTGTTGTCGTTATGAAAGTGGCCGCCAAAGCCCTTCTGGTAACCCAGACCTGCAATGCGGATCACCATCGGGTTAGTGAATTGTCCCTTGGAGAAGAACGCCAAGGTGGCGGCTTCGCCGCGTATCTGATCTTCAGCGTTATGCACATAGGCCAGAAACTGAATTTCCGGGATCGGGATAAAACCGTTGTGCGCGGCACCGATCGCCAGCCCCAGAATGCTCTGTTCATCCAGCAGGGTGTTGATCACCCGGTGCTGGCCAAACTTTTCGCTGAGTTTGCTGGTGACATTGTAAACCCCGCCTTTGGCAGCGATATCTTCGCCCATCATGATGATTTCATCGTGATCGCGCATCAGGTCGGCCAGCGACCAGTTGAGCAATCGTGCCAGATGCTGGGGCTGGTTGAGCATCGATTGCTCACGGGCGAACAGGTTGTCGCGTTGCACGGCGTCGGCGGGGTTGGTCGGTAAGGGGGTGCGGTGCGGCGGTACGATACTGCGCATCACGTCGTGGGCGTTGTCGAGCTTGGGGCGTTGAATGGCCAGCTCGGCAACCCGGTTTACCCGTTCCCCTGTCTCACGGTACAGGTCTAGAATCTGATCGCTGCGCAGGCCTGCCTGTTCCATCAACAGGCGTGCCGAGTACAGCAGGGGGTCGCGGCCTTCGGCATCTTCAATCTGTACCCGGGTGCGGTAGGCGATCTCGGCATCGGAACCGGCGTGGCCCAGCAAGCGTACGCAGCCCATATGCAGGAATACCGGCTGGCGGTAACGCCGCGCCAGATGCTCGGCTTCGCGGGCGACCCGGTAGGTCTCGATAAGATTCAGGCCGTCGCAGTAGCGGTAGTGCAGGCCGGGGCGGTTGCTAAAGTTGGCGTGAACCCAGCCTTGTGGGGTGGTGGTGGAGATGCCGATGCCGTTATCTTCGCAGATAAAGACCAGTGGCAGCGGCACTTTCTGATACGCGGTCCAGCAGGCGGTGTTGATGGCACCCTGTGTTGTGCTGTGGTTGGCCGAGGCGTCGCCGAAGCTGCACAGCACGACGCCGTCGTGACGCAGATCGCCGGGATGGCCGGTTCGTTTGGCCAGCGGGATCGAATAGGCGGCGCCCACCGCCTTGGGCAGGTGCGAGGCAATGGTGCTGGTTTGGGGCGGAATACACAGCCGTTTGCTGCCGAGCACTTTATGCCGGCCACCGGAGATCGGATCATCGCTGGAGGCGGCAAAGCTGAGCAGCATATCCCACAACGGCGTTTCGCCCGGGGTCTGACGAGCGCGTTGAATCAGAAAGGCCGCATCCCGGTAATGCAGGAAGGCCATATCGTCACTGCGAAACGCAGCGGCGATGGCCGCATTGCCTTCGTGTCCGGCGCTGCCGATGGTATAAAACGACTCGCCACGGGCTTGCAGTCGCCGCGAACAGAGGTCCAGCTGCCGGCTCAGGATCTGGCTTTCAAACAGCTGGACCAGGCGCGCCGGGCTGAGTTCCGCCTCGGTCAGCGTCACCGGGCGCTGGGGCATTGGCAGTTCACCCGATGTGACCCGGCGGATAAAGTTGTCCTCGACGATCTCGGCACGGTTTTGCATCACGACCTTCCTTTTACTATTAATCCGGTACCCAAAAACCGTTTCTTCGGTTGTGGATGACAACAGGGCAAGCCTTGCTCCTCGCGGGCTTTCGCCGCAGCCGTGCGTCCCTGCACCACTGCCTGCGCTCGATGTGCGCGTGTCGGCGAGATGGCCACGGGCTCAGCTGAACGCCTGAATACCGGTTTGCGCACGGCCCAGAATCAGCGCATGTACATCGTGGGTGCCTTCGTACGTGTTGACCGCCTCGAGGTTCATGACGTGGCGGATCACGTGGAACTCGTCGGCGATACCGTTGCCGCCATGCATATCCCGTGCAATACGGGCGATGTCGAGCGATTTGCCGCAGGAGTTGCGTTTGATCAGCGAGATCAGTTCGGGCGCGCATCGATCCGCGTCCATCAGGCGGCCCGCCTGCAGGCAGCCTTGCAGCCCCAGGCTGATTTCGGTTTGCATATCGGCCAGTTTCTTCTGAATCAGTTGGTTTGCCGCCAGCGGGCGGCCAAACTGCTGACGGTCCAGGCTGTACTGGCGCGCCTGCTGCCAGCAGAATTCGGCGGCGCCCAGAGCTCCCCAGGCGATGCCGTAGCGGGCTTTGTTCAGGCAGCCAAAGGGGCCTTTAAGACCGCAGGCATGAGGTAGCAGATTTTCTTCGGGGACCTCCACGCCTTCCATCACGATCTCGCCGGTGATGGAGGCGCGCAGGGAAAACTTACCCTCGATCTTGGGGGCGCTGAGGCCGGGCATCCCCTTGTCGAGGATGAAGCCGCGGATTGTGCCTTCGAGCTTAGCCCAGACCACAAACACATCGGCGATGGGGCTGTTGGTGATCCACATTTTGCTGCCCGTGAGTCGATAGCCGCCGTCGATGCGTTCGGCGCGGGTGCGCATGCTGGCCGGGTCAGAGCCGGAGTCGGGTTCGGTAAGGCCAAAACAACCGATCCATTCGCCGCTGGCCAGCCTGGGCAGATATTTACGACGCTGAGCCTCGCTGCCGTAACTGTATATGGGGTGCATTACCAGTGACGACTGCACGCTCATGGCGGAGCGGTAGCCGCTGTCGACCCGTTCCACTTCGCGGGCAACCAGGCCGTAGCAGACATAGTTGACGCCGGCGCAGCCGTACTCTTCGGGCAGGGTGGCGCCGAGCAGTCCCAGTTCGCCAAGCTCAGTCATGATGTCGCGGTCAAAATGTTCATGCCGGTTGGCTTCCAGGATGCGCGGCATCAAGCGCTCCTGGCAATAATCACGCGCGCTGTCGCGAACCATGCGCTCCTCGGCGCTCAGTTGCGATTCGAGTTCGAAAGGGTCGGTCCAGTTGAATGTCGGCTTGTTGCTCATAGCGGTGTCCGGTGTCTGATGTCGAGTCGGGCTGCGCAGGTTTGTAACCCTGCGCTGATATTTTTGTCTGCAACCTTGCAGGCAGTCATGAATGCCTTCAGGCGCACTACCGATGCTGCCAGGTACGGCTTCAATCTATGTGTTCAGACTAGTGCTTTTTTTGATAAAGGAATAATATTCTTTTGCTCTGGCTGGTATAGGTGTTACCTATGAGCTTGTGGTGGCGTTGAATTTCAGCCTGATCGGATGGGGAAATTATGGACCTGCGCGCGTTGCGTTATTTCGAGTCTGTGTATGAACGGCGCAGTATCAGTGGTGCTGCACGGGATTGTTATATCGCGCAACCGTCGGTTTCGGCCGCCATCCAGCAGCTGGAGTCGACACTGGGGGTGTCCTTGTTTGTGCGCCATCCCAAAGGGGTGAGCCCCACCGAAGCGGGCGAGCGGTTATATCCGTTATCGAAAAAACTGACCGGAGAGGCGCAGGCGATCTGTAACCTGTTTGGCGAAAAACCGCGCCCGCAACCTTTCCGCCTTGGACTGATGCGCTCACTGGGTGTCGACAGGATGAGCCTGCTGCTCAAAGATCTGGTTGGCGCAGAGGAGGCCATGGCGTTGACGCTGGTCAATCCTGAAGAGTCGTGTGATGCCCGGATCATCGATGCGGTGGACTTGGGCGAAGGCGAGCTGTTTCAACCGATCTGGCAGGATCGCTACCAGCTTGCACTGCCCTTGGGGCATGCGTTGAGCCTGGGCGAAAAGGTCAGTGTGGCGGATCTGAAAGGCTTGTCGTTTATTAACCGAGAACCTTGTCGTGCCCTCGACCGGCTCAAGCAACGTATGGCCAAACGAGGCGTGAGTGTTGTCGTACGCGCCAATATCCGAACGTTGGAGTATGCGCTGGGGTTGGTCAGTGCCGGTGTGGGGGCGGCACTGGTTCCCGATTGGGACAGCACCCAGGCTCGGGACGATATTGTGTTACGGCCTTTTAATGATACGGAATTAGAGCAGCAGATCGGTCTCGCTTACCCGGCAGATGCGCGGATATCCCCGGCGTTGCTGGCGGCGATACGTCTGTGCCAGTATCGCTGGCAGAGGAATCGCTAAGACCCCGCCAGATAGGCGGCTGAGACAGTTGCATAACGTATGCGACTACTCTAACATCTCGCAGACTTTAACCGCCGTAAACCTCCGGTAACGCGCCTGTAACAGCGCAAAAAACGCTCGGGCTGCCGGTTGTCTGAGGGCGGTATTGCAAGATAAGGCTTGTTGGCTGCGCTGTTTGGGTTAAATAGGACCGGTTTTCCCTGCTTAAGGGGGGCGTCCTCAAGAGTGACTGTTTATTAAGCGGAGCTCGGCACCACTCAGCGTGTTTGCCTCATTAACGGAGAGAAATGCCACTGTATTCGGGCACCTCTGTTATCTGTAAGGCGCATTCTTGTAGGATGCGCTTTTTTTTATGTCACAAAGATCGGTCAATTCGAGGGTGCAATGCTAGATAGTTTTAGGGAGAATTCCCAGGGTATTGTTGCGAAGGTTATCGTTGGCTTCATAGTCGTGACCTTCGCGCTTTGGGGAGTGGAATCTCTGGTGAGTCTCGGCACTGCCGATAATGCGCCGGTAATTGTTAACGGAGTCGATGTTAGCGAGCGCCAGATTCAGGAAGGAATCGACCTGCAGCGACGTCAGTTGATGGCGCAGATGGGCGACGAGGCCGATCCGGCACTACTCGAGGACAATATGTTACGCGGGTCCGTGGTCGAAGGTCTGATCGAGCAGGAGCTGCTGGTCCAGTCAGCACGTGAGCTGGGTTTGCGGGTCTCTAGCCGTCAGCTGGACACCATTATTGTTAACACCAAAGAATTTCAAGTCGATGGTCGTTTTGATAAGAATCAGTTCAGCAATGCCCTGCGCAATGTTGGTCTGACGCCATTGATGTACCGTGATTACCTCAGCCGTGACGTGGTTATGGCCCAAAGCCGCAGTGGTGTGACCAGCTCTGCCTTTACGCTGCCGGGTGAAGCGCAGCGTCTGGCTGAACTGGATCGTCAGACACGCGATGTGCGTCAGCTCAAAGTTGATGTGGCCCCGCTGCTTGAAACGGTGAGTGTCAGCGATGCCGATATAGAGGCGTTCTACCAGGCAAATCTGGCGCAGTTTGTTTCGCCGGAGCAGGTTGCTGTCGATTACCTGTTACTGGACAAGGCGACAATCGCTCAGGGTATCAGCGTTGATGAATCCGAACTGCAGGCGCAATACGAGCGTATGCTGGCTGCGTTTGAATCGGAAGAAGCGCGCCAGGCGGCGCATATTCTGGTTGCCATCGATGAAGACGGTGACTGGGACGCTGCCAAGGAAAAGGCACAGGCGATAGACGCTCAATTAAAGGCGGGTGCCGATTTTGCTGAATTGGCCCGCGACAACTCCGATGACCTCGGTAGTGCTGAGATGGGCGGCGACCTGGGTTTTATCGAAAAAGATGTGATGGTGCCCGAATTTGAAGATGTACTTTATGGCTTGGCCGAGGGTGAGGTTTCCGGCCCGGTTGAGACCGAGTTTGGTTATCACCTGATTAAACTGCTGGCGATCGATCGGTCCGAAGCGCCTTCGTTTGACGATGCCCGCGCTGGCCTGATTGCCGAGCAGCGTCAACAGAAAGCCGAAGCGCTGTTTGTGACGCAGTCTGAAGAGTTGGCAGATCTGAGTTTCTCGTCCGGCGATCTGATGGAGCCTTCCGAGGTGCTGGGGCTGACCATTCAAAAGAGCGCGCTGTTTGACCGCAACGGTAGTGAAGATCCGGTTGTTGGTCAGCCGCGGGTGCTGAAGGAAGCCTTCTCCACAGAGCTGATTGAAGGTCGTCATAACAGTGACCTGATCGAACTTAGCAGCGACCAGGCCGTTGTGATCCGCGTGCGCGAACACCACCCTGAGCAGGCGTTGCCGTTGGATGCGGTTCGTGAGCAGGTGACGGCGGATGTTACTAAACAGAAAGCCGCTGCGGCCGTTAAGGAAACCGCGCAACAGTTGCTGGCGCAGGCGCGGGACAACGGGCTGGATGCGGTCGATGCCTCGGTTGGCAGCTGGGAAATTCTGGCGGGTCTGGGGCGTGGCGATCAGCAGGTCGCGCGTGAAGTAAAGTCGGCCGCTTTTGGCATGCCGCGTCCGAGTGAGGGTAAGCCGTCATTGCGCGTCGTTGAGCTGGCCGATGGCAGCGCTGTGCTGGTGGCTGTCGAGGCTGTGAACACTCAGGCGGTTGAACTGGATGAAGATCAGCAGCGCGGTCTGGCTCAGTTTCTGACCAATCGTGCGGCACAAACAGACTATCGTCAGTTTGTTCAGTCGCTGCGGAGTCGGGCGGAAATCGAGCGTTTCTAAAATCCGGCGTAATGTTGCCAACAAAAGCCGCTTTGCGGCTTTTGTTGTTTTATAACGCGGCGTTTCTTGTCTGGCGCTAAATTCGGCCAGGCCGCTGAGTCATCGCGTGCGGTTTGTTGTTTGTATCGCCACTCCTGCTGCAGGTGCGCGTGATGCTGGTGGTTTTGGTGCGGGTCGCTTATGCGGCTGTTACCGATTGTTAGTGTGTGCGGGGCGGATTTTCGCCGGGAGTAGTTGTGACGTTAATTCTGGGGATCGATCCCGGCTCGCGAATTACCGGGTACGGTGTGATTAATTGTGTAGGCCGCCGTTGCGACTATGTGGCCAGCGGCTGCATACGCATCAAGGGTGAGGCGGTGCCGGAGCGTCTGCAGCAGATATTCGAGGGTGTGAAGGAGTTGGTAGCGCTGTATTGCCCGCAGGAGATGGCGATAGAGCAGGTTTTTATGGGCAAAAATGCCGATTCAGCGCTGAAGTTGGGGCAAGCGCGCGGCGCCGCGATTGTTGCGGGTGTTTCCGAAGGGCTTCCCGTGGCGGAGTATTCACCGCGCACGATCAAACAGGCCGTCGTTGGCAAGGGCTCGGCTGATAAGGCGCAGGTTCAGCATATGGTTCGTTCCCTGCTTTCATTGCCCGGTGCGCCCCAGGCCGATGCCGCCGATGCGCTGGCCATCGCCCTCTGCCATGCGCATACCCAGGCAGGCTTGATCGCGATGGCCGGCGTAGCCGGTGTGCGCAACGGGCGTTTACGCTAAATCAGGAGAGAGAAAGCATGATCGGACAGCTTCGTGGTCAGTTACTGGAAAAGCAGCCGCCGGCATTGTTGCTGGACGTCAATGGCGTCGGCTACGAACTGGAGGCGCCCATGAGTACGTTTTACCGGCTGCCGGAGTGCGGAAAGACGGTTACTCTGCATACCCATTTTGTGGTGCGCGAAGATGCGCAGTTATTGTATGGGTTTGCCGATCGTAGCGAACGTCTGTTGTTTCGAACCCTGATCAAGGTGAATGGCGTCGGCCCGAAAATGGCACTGGCGATTCTGTCGGGTATGGAGGCGGATGATTTTGCCCGCTGTGTCAATCAGAACGATACTGCGGCGCTGGTGCGCATACCCGGTGTGGGTAAAAAAACTGCCGAACGCCTGATTGTCGAGATGCGGGATAAATTCACCGACTGGCAGTCGGCAAGCGCGGGCTTCGAGCTTGATGGTGGGGTGCAGGCTGAGAGTGCTGCGGCCGTTGCCGATTCGCGTCAGGATGCGGAAAGTGCGCTGATTGCGCTGGGTTATAAGCCGGCGCAGGCCAGTCGTGCTGTTGCGCAGGCTTATAAAGCGCTGGGCGCGGTCAGCTCTGAGGCGTTGATTCGCAGTGCGCTGAAAGGGATGGTTTGATCGTGCTTATCGGGTATGATGGCGCTTTTTCAGGGCGGGAGTTTCATAGAAGATGATCGAAGCAGATCGGTTTATAGCTCCTGCTGTGGTGGATCGGGCCGAAGAGGTTCATGACCGTGCGATACGACCCAAGCGGCTGGAAGATTATGTCGGCCAGCCTGCCGTGCGTGAGCAGATGGACATCTTTATCCAGGCGGCGCTCGGCCGTAAAGAAGCCCTGGACCATACGCTGATTTTCGGGCCGCCCGGGCTGGGCAAAACCACGCTGGCGCATATCATCACTAACGAGATGGGGGTCGCGCTGAAGTCGACCTCCGGCCCCGTGCTGGAAAAAGCCGGCGATCTGGCCGCCTTGCTGACTAATCTCGAAGAGGGCGATGTGTTGTTTATCGACGAAATCCACCGTCTGAGCCCCGCTGTTGAAGAAGTGCTTTATCCGGCCATGGAGGACTACCAGCTGGATATCATGATCGGCGAAGGTCCGGCGGCGCGTTCGATCAAACTCGACCTGCCCCCGTTCACGTTGGTTGGGGCGACGACCCGGGCGGGTCTGTTAACGTCGCCGCTGCGTGACCGTTTCGGCATTGTGCAGCGTCTGGAATACTACAACGTGACCGATCTGACCTCGATTGTTGAGCGTTCGGCGCAGTTGTCCGGCGTATCTATCGAGCGCTCGGGCGCCGTTGAGGTGGCAAAGCGTTCGCGGGGGACGCCGCGTATTGCGAATCGTTTGCTGCGCCGTGCCCGTGATTACGCCGAGGTGCGCGCCGATGGTGTCATCAGCGGTTCGGTTGCCGATAAGGCGCTGGATATGCTCAACGTCGACAGCGAAGGTTTCGATCATATGGACCGTCGGTTGCTGATGGCCATGATTGAAAAGTTTGACGGTGGCCCGGTCGGAATCGACAGTCTTGCGGCAGCGATCAGCGAAGAGCGCGATACGATCGAAGATGTGCTTGAACCCTACCTGATCCAGCAGGGTTATATTATGCGCACACCACGGGGGCGGATACTGACCAGTCATGCCTACCTGCATTTCGGTCTGCAGCCGCCGGGAGAGAGCAGCAGTGACTGAAGCCGGTGCGCCATTTGTGTTCAATGTGCGGGTCTACATTGAGGATACCGATCTGGGTGGTATCGTTTATTACGCCAATTACCTGAAGTTTATGGATCGCGCGCGCACTGAACTGCTACGGTCGCTGGGTTTTGATCAGTCGCAATTGCAAGACGATGGACTGTTGTTTGTGGTTCACTCGGTCAATGTGCGCTACCGCAAACCGGCCCGCCTTGACGATGAACTTTCTATTGTGACCACGATCAAAGGCTTGTCCTCAGCCAGCCTGGTTTTTCATCAGGCGGTGGTGCGCGCGGCCGATTCAGTGGCGCTGTGTGAAGGAGAGGTGCGGGTGGCCTGCGTGGATGCCGTGCGGCTCCGTCCCAAAGCCCTGGATACTGTGTTTGTGCAAAAGCTTAATCCATATTTAGATTCTAACTGTTAGCGCCAAGGGCGCACTAAGAGGGAATAGCGTGGCTGAAAAAATGTCGCTGTGGAGTCTGGTTGCCAATGCCAGCCTGGTGGTTCAGCTTGTGATGGTGATCCTGCTGATATTTTCAATATCCTCCTGGGTCATAATATTGCAGCGTCAGGGGGCTATTGCTCGCGCGCGGCGGGAGCTGCGGGGCTTTGAAGAGCGTTTTTGGTCGGGGGTTGATCTGACTCAGCTGTTCCGTGAGGTCAGCGCCAAGCCGAATCCGGACAGCGCGCTGGAGAATATCTTTCGTGCCGGTATTAAAGAGTTTACCCGGCTGCGTAAGCAGACCGATGCGGATCCGGATGCCGTGATGGAAGGGGTGCAGCGCTCCATGCGGGTGGCATTGGCGCGGGAGGAAGAGGCTCTAGAAGCGCACCTGCCGTTTCTGGCAACCGTCGGGTCGATCAGCCCTTACATCGGTTTGTTTGGCACGGTCTGGGGCATCATGAACTCGTTTCGTGGTTTGGCGAATGTGCACCAGGCAACGCTGGCCAGCGTCGCGCCCGGTATCTCAGAGGCCTTGATCGCCACGGCTATCGGTCTGTTCGCGGCGATCCCGGCCGTTATCGCCTACAACCGTTATTCGGCCCGGGTCGAATCGCTGATGAACGGTTACGAGACCTTCGCTGAGGAGTTCTCCAGTATCCTGCATCGTCGCGTTCACTCTTCAACCTAAGGTCCGGTTATGGCGATCCGACGAGAACGAAAACGGCGTAAGTTGAACGCTGACATTAACGTGGTGCCGTATATCGACGTCATGATGGTGCTGCTGGTGATTTTTATGATTACCGCGCCGATGATGACTCAGGGTGTCGATGTGGATCTGCCGGTGGTCGGTGGTGACCCCGTGGATAATCGCGATCAGGAGCCGCTGATCATCAGTGTCACGGCGACAGGCGAGTATTTTATCGACGTGGGCGGCGATCCGATGAAGGCGGTCAGCTTGCAGGATGTTGCCGAACGTACCGGGAAAATTCTCACCACGAATCCGGCTAAGCAGGTGCTGGTGCGCGGTGACAAGGCGGTGCGATACGAGCGTGTGGTTGAGTTGATGGCCAGGTTGCAAGCCGTAGGTGCCCCTAGCGTCGGCTTGGTGACGGAATAGCAGGGGATGGGCTTGAACAGTTTTCGTTCGTACATAATGCCGACGATCGTGGCGCTGGTTCTGCACGTTGGGTTGGTGTATCTGGCGACCGCCAGCTGGATAGATACCCGCGAAGATAAACACGCGCCCATAGTCCGTCATATCAAGGCGGAATTGATCGACCTGCGGGAGCAAAATAAGGCCAAGCAAGCTGCAGACGAAAAGAAACGCAAGGATGCCGCCGCGCGTAAGCAGGAAGCCCGCCAGAAAGAAGCTCGCAAGAAGGCTGCTGAGGAGCAGGCACGCAAGAAGGCGCAGGCAGAAAAGCGCCGTTTGGCGGATAAAAAGAAGCAGGAGGCTGCTGCCAGGCAGAAGGCAGAACAGAAAATAGCGCAAGAGAAAAAGGCCGCAGAGAAAAAGGCCCGGCAGCAGGCTGAACAGAAGCTTGCTGCCGAGGAGAAAAGTCGTCAGGCCGCGGAGGCAGAAAAGCAGCGCCAGCAAGATCTGGCCAGCAAAGCTGCAGCCCGCAAGGCGCAGGAGGACGCCAGGCTAAAGGCTGAGGCTGAAGCCGCGGCCAAGGCCAAAGCCCAGGCTGAGAAAGACAGGGCGCGCGAGCTGGCGCAGGCAGAACAGCGCCGCCTTGAGGAGGCGCGTCGCCAGGAGCAGCTTGAGGCCGAAATGCAGCAGATGGCAAAGCAGCAGGCGTTGGAGGCCGAGCGTCGCCAGGCCGAAGCACAGCGGGCCAGAGAGGCGCAGGCCGCGGCCGAGGCTTACGCCGTTGAGCAGCAAAAACTGGTAAACAGTGCTGCGGCGTTGATCCGGGACCAGATCACGGCTAACTGGCGCCGCTCGCCGTCGGCCCGTAACGGCATGGTGGTCGAATTGCAGATCCTGTTGTTCCCTACCGGTGAAGTTAATGACGCCTATGTGCTAAAGTCCAGCGGTGACGAGACGTTCGATCGGGATGCCGTGAACGCGGTGTTAAAAGCTGAGCGTTTCCCCGAGCTTCAACAGCTTGACCCGCGCGTATTTGATAGCAATTTCAGGCGCTTAAAGCTGAAATTCAGACCAGAGGATCTACGCTTGTGATGCCTGTCGTGATAAATGTAGTGCTAAGACTGTTCACCCTGAGTTTGGCGTTGCTGGTGCTGCCTGCGCGCGGGGAATTAACCATAGAAATCACCCAGGGGGTCGATCAGCCGGTGCCGCTGGCCGTCGTGCCTTTTGCCTGGAACGGTGCTTCAGCCTTACCGCAGGATGTGTCGGGTATTGTCTCGGCGGATCTGTACCGAAGTGGTTTGTTTTCACTGATGGAGCGGCAAAATATGCTGAGCTTTCCCAGTGAGGGTAAACAGGTTTACTTTCGGGACTGGCGCTTAGGCGGCATCGAATACCTGCTGGTCGGAAGGATTGACCCTATCGTCGGTAGTGCCCAGGTTTCGGTGAGTTACGAGCTGTTTGACGTGATTAAGGAGCGTCGTCTGATTTCCGACACCATCACCGGTGACTCCGGCCAGCTGCGCGCGCTGGCGCACGGTATCAGCGATGCGGTCTATGAGAAGCTGACCGGTATTCCTGGTGCATTTTCCACCCGTATCGTCTATGTATCGGCGGAATCGTTGGGGGATGGGGCGTTCAACTATCGTTTGGAAATGGCCGATGCCGACGGTGCTAACACGCGGCTGGTGCTGGAGTCCAAGGAGCCGATTCTGTCACCTTCCTGGTCGCTCGATGCGCGTAAACTCGCCTATGTGTCGTTC
Source organism: Motiliproteus sp. (assembly GCA_041587095.1). Taxonomy (GTDB): domain Bacteria; phylum Pseudomonadota; class Gammaproteobacteria; order Pseudomonadales; family Balneatricaceae; genus Motiliproteus. Next base: position 12,512 of record JBFGYY010000014.1, read on the forward strand.
GAAACCGGACGACCGGCTATCTATATACAGGACCTGGCCACGGGCCAGCGACAGCAGTTAACCTCTTTTCGCGGTCTGAACGGCGCGCCTGCGTGGTCCCCGGACGGTCGGCAGCTGGCCATCACCCTGTCTAAGGATGGTAACCCGGAAATCTATATTCTCGATATCAACACCCGCCAGCTTAAGCGTGTCACGCGGCACTTTTCCATCGATACCGAGCCGAACTGGTCGCCGGATGGTCAGTCGATTATCTTTACGTCCGACCGGGGTGGCAAGCCGCAGATCTACCAGGTTGAGCTGGCGACAGGCTGGGTGGAGCGGCTGACCTTTGAGGGTGACTACAATGCCCGGGCCCGCTTGACGCAGAACGGCCGTCACCTGGTGATGGTTCACCGCAGTAGCGGTGTGTTCCATATCGCGGTGCAAGACCTGAAAACCGGACGTATCGATGTGTTAACCGAAACGGAACTCGATGAATCGCCGAGCATTGCGCCGAATGGGAGTATGGTGATTTATGCGACCCAGGAGGGTATTCGGGGTGTGCTGGGTGCCGTATCTATCGATGGGCGTGTTAAATTCAAGCTGCCGTCGCGACGCGGTGATGTTCGCGAGCCGGCCTGGTCGCCGTATCTGCGATAAATTATGCCGGCGATTTGAATCTTTGTATAAAAAGCCGTGCTGCACACGGGGCGTGGCTTGCATTAACCCAGTCAAGGCAGTACCTTATGCCAAACTCGAACAGTTAGTTAGATTTTTAAATCTGTATGCAGGTTTAATTGGAAGGAGCAAATAAAAATGCGCGTCGGAAATATCACCAAAGCAATCGCAGTAGCAGCGTCGGTGACGTGGATAGCAGGCTGTAGTTCTACCAGCACGACCAGTGATAGCAGCTTGTCCGCTGCTGAACAGGCAGCTGGAGCGTCTACGCAGCCCGTAGACGTTGGTTCGGCTGTGACTACCGGCGGCGGCGCAGATAGTGGCTCTATGGCCAGCTCCGGTTCCACCGGCTCCATGTCCGGTGCAGGAGATATGACTGCTGTTAAGCCCATGATCGACCTGTCTCAGCTGGCCAATGTGTTCTATTTCGACTTCGATCGTGCGGTTATCAACTCGGCCGCGTTTGCAGACCTGAATAGCCACGCCGAATACATCATGAGCAACCCGTCTGCACGTGTTGTGCTGGAAGGTCATGCTGACGAGCGTGGAACACGCGAGTACAACCTGGCTCTGGGTGAGCGTCGTGCCAAAGCCGTTGAGCAGTACCTGCGTCTGCAGGGCGTTTCCGGTTCTCAGCTGGAGGTGGTGAGCTATGGCGAAGAGCGTCCGATCGCTATGGGTCATGCAGAATCGTTCTGGAGCAAGAATCGCCGCGTTGAGATCAAGTACTAATCCGAGCTGATGTAGCGATAGAGCAATAGCGATAGAACAATGAAAAAGCCTGTTTTCGTAACCTTGCCGCTGATCCTGTCCGGGCTGCTTGTCAGCCCGCTGCTGAGCGCAGCTACGCCTGTACCCGTGGTTGAAATGACTCCGGGTGGGGCGCAGCAGTCAGCAGGTGCGGCTCGGTCTGTGGCGCAGCCGGCGGCGGTGCCGCAGCAAGTGCTGCAGGCGCGCGCGGAAGCGGGTCGTTATACGCAATTGTTTTTGCAGATACAGCAACTTCAGGAGGAGGTGAGTTACCTCCGGGGGCAGGTTGAAGAGCAGCGCTATGAAATGAAGCGGATGCGCGACGATGCCCGGGATCGCTATCGTGATCTCGATCGGCGTTTGTCGAATCTTAATCAGACGGCGGCTCCGTTGCCTGAGCCTGCTTCAGCGCTGAGCTCTGTCTCTCCTGTGGCTGTACAGCCAGTTCCTGCGCCAATTCCCGCACCCCGTCTGGGTGATCAGAAGGCCTACGAGGATGCTTTTGCGCTGGTCAGGCAAAAGTCGTTTGATCAGGCCGTAGCCTCGTTTAGCCGTTTTCTGGCGCTTTACCCTGAAAGTAAGCTGTTGCCTAATGTCTACTATTGGACCGGTGAGGTGCATCGCGCTAAAAATCCTGCCGATCCGGCTGCGGCCAAAGAAGCTTTTTCTCAGGTGGTTCAGCGTTTTCCCGAGCATCCCAAGGCGGCAGATGCCTATTACAAGCTGGGTCTGACCCTGGTTGATTTGGGTGAGCGGGCTAAAGCTGCTGAAACCATGAATATCGTATTGACCCAGTATCCCGAGGCCGCTTCTGCGCGTCTTGCGGCTGATTTTCTTGCCCGTAACTGATAGCTGTTTCTAATCGCTAGCGGCATTTGCTGATCAACTCCCTTCCGGTTTGTCCTCCATAGTTTTTACTTATATAAATATTGAGATCCACTTATGAATAAGCCCCAAAAACGAGCTGTTGTGTTGCTATCGGGAGGGCTCGATTCTGCGACGACGCTCATGATGGCTGCTTCTCAGGGGTATGCCTGCTATGCACTGAGTTTTGATTATGGTCAGCGTTCGCTGACAGAGTTGAATGCCGCTAAAGAGGTGGCCTCAGCGGCGGGAGCAGTTGACCACAAGGTTGTGCGTTTGAGTCTTGAAGACTTTGGCGGTTCTGCACTGACCGATAAAAGCATCGCCGTTCCTGATCATGAAGAGGCGGGCATACCTGTTACCTATGTGCCGGCCCGCAACACGGTTTTTTTATCATTGGCGCTCGGCTGGGCTGAAGTGTTGCACGCAGATGCCATCTTTATCGGCGTCAATGCCGTTGATTACTCGGGCTATCCCGATTGCCGCCCGGAATTCATTCAGGCATTCCAAACGCTGGCGGCACTGGCGACGAAGGCGGGTGTGGAAGGTTCTCCTCTGACGATCGAAACGCCGCTTATTGATCTGACCAAGGCGCAGATTATCCATCAGGGTGTCGCGCTGGGGCTTGATTACGGTTTAACGGTTTCCTGTTATCAGGCCGATGATGAGGGGCGCGCCTGCGGTGTTTGTGACAGTTGTCGCTTGCGCCGGCAGGGCTTTGAGGATGCGGGAATAGCCGATCCGACCCGTTATCAGCCTTAATATTGGTCCTGTAAAGTTGATTCACAGTTAACGGTTTGATGAGGTTGCTTTTTACAGATAGGTCGGTATTATACGCAACCCTATCGGGTCGTTAGCTCAGCTGGTAGAGCAGTTGGCTTTTAACCAATTGGTCACAGGTTCGAATCCTGTACAACCCACCACTCTCTTCTTGGCTATCCTAAACCACCGGCGCTTCGATTGAGTTCCCAAGACAGCCTGCTGTTTGGGTTGTGCCTGTATCTTTATTTTCTCCTTTGTCTGCTGCTTTCTCTGGCGCTTTTA
>JBFGYY010000015.1:0-15813 GCA_041587095.1 Motiliproteus sp.
CTGACGCTGACTAACCTGCAAAAGCAGGTGGTCGTGGCCGCGCAGGCGGGTGTGGATATGATCGCACCTTCCGGCATGATGGACGGCATGATCGCCGCCATCCGCGAAGCGCTAGACGCTGCGGGTTTCAGCCATATACCGGTGATGTCCTACTCCACTAAATTTGCTTCTGCCTTTTATGGCCCCTTCCGCGACGCCGTCGACAGCAATTTCAAAGGGGATCGCAACGCCTATCAGATGCAGCCGGGCAATGGCCGGGAGGCGATTGCTGAATCGGTACAGGACGAAATGGAAGGCGCGGATATACTGATGGTTAAACCGGGGATTGCCTACCTGGATATCATCGCCCGCATTCGTGACGTCTCGGAGCGTCCGATGGCGGTCTACCATGTGAGTGGCGAATTCGCCATGATCAAAGCCGCCGCCGCCGCCGGCGTCATTGACGAACAAGCGGTCGTTATGGAGACCATGGTGGCCTTTAAGCGCGCCGGCGCGGACATGATCCTGACTTACTATGCCCCACAGATCGCCGACTGGTTAAAACAGGGTTAAACGAGGCTAGCGCTAAACATCGGCGGACGGCCGTGTTTAGCGCTATTCACTGTTATTGTCCGACAGCAACACCTTGCACGATCGCTGATTACTTGGCTTTTTTCTCTTTTTTCTGCTCATCCAGCAGCAGATCCAGTGCCTTGAGCATATCCAGCGAAGAGAGCATCCCCACCAGCTCCTGCTCTTTATTTAAGACCGGCATGGCGCCAAACCGGTGTTCGATAAGCACTTTGGTTGACTTGGCAATGGTGTCATAGGTGTGTGCCACCATGACGTTGCGCGTCATCAGATCCTGTACCGATAAGTTATCGTCCAGATTGTAGATATGGCTGAGATCCGGGGCCTCGTCCACCCACTCGGGTCGTCGCAGGTCGCGATCACTGATGATGCCGACCAGTTTTCGCTCGTCATCGACCACCGGCATATGCCTTACCTCATTTTCCCGCATCCGGAAAAAGGTCTGCCGAATCCCGTCTTCCGGATGAGCAGTGATCACTTTGGAGGTCATAAAGTTGCTGACTTTAAGAGGCATGACGGTCAATCCTTATTATTCAGTCTGACAGTGATATTGCCATCGACGTTGTGTCGCGCAGTCGATGCAATGTCATGAAAGGATTGATTGTAGGGGGCCTGATACGGAAAAAATATGCGCGAGATCAGTTAAACCCATAATCGGCATCGGGCTTTCCCCCCCCAGACTTATATCCGGCTTGCCACCGAGGCGCGCCCTCAGGCGCAGGCGGCAGGCTCGGTCTGCAGTAACTGGGCTGCACAGAGACGACGAATTTGTGCCAGTTCGAAAGACTCGCTGCTGTAATTGAGCAGGCTCTGCCCAAAGATATAACTGTAAAACAGATAGGCACGTGAAAAGGCCACCTCGGCATCCAGATCCAGCTGAGAAAACAGCTGAGCGACGGAGGTTAATCGCTCGCGATCGACGCCGCCCACAGTTTCTGCCGCCAGCTCACTATTGCGCGCCCAGTCCCGAACCGCCAGCTCGATGGCCGTACCACGCGGGTTGGCCCGGTCAATATACAGTTCCAGTAAGCCGAGTAACGTCTTGTGTGCGGGCTGATCGATCGCCGTCTGCTCGCGTATCGTTTCGATACGACGTTCACGCCAGGTATTGAGCAGCTGCTCCAGTAGCTCATTACGATTTTTGAAATGCCAGTAGAACCCCCCTTTTGTCACGTTCAGGCGCTTGGCGAGCACTTCAATTTTAATCGAATCGACCCCGCCCTCAGCCAGGGCGGAAAAAGCCTCTGCGATCCAGGCATCACGTTTGATCTTCACATTCATACCCGGAGAATTCCTTACAGCAGACGGTAAATCTGAGCACAACAGAGGCACTCATTGCGTTAAATTAACTAAATAACGAATAACTAAAAAACACAGCAAGCCCGCTTAGCGCCGCCTGTTGCCGGTATTTTCATCCGGTTTTGCCATCAAGGAAGACCAAACCAGCAAACATACGATAGCGTATTTATGCCTGTAACAAAAGCGCCGCACTTATTATCTGAATCCCCGGGCTGCTTCCTATAGACCAAGCACCCGGCCTGCACCTTCGGGCAACTCCAGGCTACTGTGCAGAAACGCTAACTCACCCAGCTGGTCCCGAACCTGCGCGGGGAAAGACAGGCTTTTACGCGCTTCCAGATCAACATGGATCAATAACAATTCGTTGGTTGCTGCCAGCCAGCCCTCCTCATCATGAAACATCTGATGAAATATCCGCAGCTTTTTATCACCGGTTTCCAGCAACTGGGTAGCACAGCGGATAGGGTCGCCGACATGCAGTTCACGCCGATAGGTTACGTTCATATCCACCACAAACGCAGAACACCGGGTCTGGCGGGCATAACGAGCCCCCATGCCAATATGCTCCAAAAAACAATCTGTCGCCTGGTCAAACGCCATCACATAAAAGCCGACATTCATATGGCCGTTGTAATCGATCCATTCGGGCTTCACCCGGCTCTTGAAGGCGCTAAAAGGTAAACCGACATCCATCGTAACTTCTCCTTTGTTATTTTTGTTCATGCATCATCCCATCTGCACGGAGATAACTCAGAAGATTAATGGCTCGGCGGCACAAACGCCAGATCTGTACGCTGGATTAAAGTACGATTTTCATACCGGCAGACACGATGCGGGGCTCATTGAAAGTTCTTTGTGATCTTCAAAACCCGGATTACACGGAGTCAGGGGGGGCAGAGCTTATGTTATAGCGGGGTCACTTACCGAGTGTAGTAACGTGAAAAAGCAGGAGGCGGTTTGCCTCCTGAATATCCAGGGACGCGGAGCCGAAGCTCCGACGAAGGATTGGTGCCAGATAAATACCAAGGTGCGCTTAAATGTCTGCTGCGTATGGAGCCGGGTTCAGGGCAGCGAGAGCAGGGCAACGGCTCAACGCCTGACCCGGTCAATGCGGCGCAACAAAATCACGCCTGCTCACATTTCACTGAAATAGGTGGCGATCTTTTCAATCGCTTCGTCGCTAAGTCCGGCGGACATGGCCGGCATCGGGTCACCACCACGCTTACCATCACGGAAATTTTTCAACTGCTGGACCAGATATGGCTGATTTTGGCCGGCCAGGTTAGGGTACAGCGGCATAATCGCCTTGCCGTTCGCACCATGGCAGGCAACACAAGACGCTGCTTCGGCGGGCATTTCGGCGCCCCAGGACAGTGATGACGCAGTCAGGGCGGCTACCATCAGAAGGGATTTTTTCATCGTCGCATCCTCTACAGTTATGCGTGGGGTTTGTTAAGACTGGATACAGCATAGTCGAGTGAAACTGAACGCGACCTTAACGGTAATCCATTCGCAACAATTCATTTTGCAATGTACTGATAACCTGTTTCAGGCGATTGGCGTTGTCCGGCCCCAGCCGCAGGAGTTGTTTGTGCACGTCGCTGTATTTTTCCAAAGCCGGATCGGCAAATTTATACATGACCGACGGACGCTGAAGCTCGATCGCGGGCGGGGCATCGGGAGCATCCAGTATATGATCTAACGCCGCCAGGACACGATGATGGAACGCTTTGCGCGGATAACCCAGCTCCGCATACGCTTCCTGCATCAGCGGATAATAACGCTGGTAGAGCGTCAGAATCTGCTCGGTTTCAAGCAGGTCAAACATCGCTACATAAGGCTGATAGCGCTGATAGTTGGCCGCTTCCAGCCAATATTTCTGCTCATTTTCATAAGCAACAAAGCCGTTAGGCAACGGTTTGATCAGGCTATGTTTGCGGGGCAAGGTGCCGACCGCCATATTGTCCACCAGAATAACAAAACGACGAATAAGTTCTTCATCGATCAGCCAATCGGCAAGACTCGCTGACAGGTCCAGTTCCAGCAAACCGGCACGAAATGCGCTATCACTTTCATTCAGTCCAGGTACTGAGGGGCCGGCTACGCGGGACAGCAGAATTTTTACCTCCGGCCCTGTATCAGAGTCCACGGAAAGCGGTTCCCCCCGGCCATCGCCGTCGCCCTGAACCGTTCCAACAAATAAACGCCGCCCGCCATCCCCCAGAGGCGTTGCCGCATCGACGGCTGACTCGGCTCCAGTGACCCGATCATTCGCAGGGGCTGAAACTTTTTGCTGCCACAACAGATAGCCCACGGCGGCCAGCATCGCTAGCATAAACAGCACCAGTAATGACTGCAGTGCACCGGCACCCCGCTGGTTCGGACAGTCCATTTATTGCTCCACTCATTGCTCCGTTCGCAATACAGTGCGCAGCCGGGTATGGAAAAACGCGGCAGCACCTCCCGTTTATAACCGTATGCATCAACTTAGCACAGCTAAGTACCTCTGGGTGTTAAGAATTGCCCGATGTTAAGCATAGACCCTCTGTGAATGCGATCAGCCCATTGCAGCGGCTTGCGAGCGGGGATTTTTCGGGTAGTAGCGCTCGGGTTGACGCTCGATATGGGTGAAAAAGCGCGTATCTTTGTAAGGCATCTTCATATAGCCCGATACCCCCAGGCCGCGAATACGCGGAATCGCTTCCAGGATCAACTCCAGACAGCGACGGAACGGCGTTTCACGGGTCGGATCCAGCAACCGATAATAACTGTGGATCTTCAAATGGGTCGGCAGGCTTTCGAAAATTATCAGCCCGGTATGATGAATACTGTTCAACTCCTCGAGGTTAGCCATAATTTCCACCGGGAGCTGCAGCAACTCTTCCGGGTCCGGGCCATCTTCAAAATAGGAGTGCATGCGCGTGCGGTCCTCCAGCTCCGGGACAGCAGATACCTCGTAACGAATCCGCAGGTCCGGAGCCGGAATAAAAGGATCACCCGCCTCCTGACGCTCGACATGCAGCGTGTGACGCGCATTAAACAGGCAGCTTTTAAAGATCCCGCGCCGACAAATGGCGCGGGCGATATTGACCAAATTATTAACGGCGGTGGTAAAAGCGGCTTTACGCGCGGGGTCGTGCAGGTTAAGGCAGGAATCAATATAAACCCCGTCCGCTTCCCAGCGCACCGCCAGCCCGCCAACCACCGGATAGCTGCCCAGCCGGCTCACCGCCGCCAGAAAGGCTTTTTCAGTATCGCCCATCCCGACCAGGAAGTTCTTGTAGTAACGCTCAAACTGCACATCATCGATATCATGCAGCTCATCCTCGGCCCCCTCCTCCTTCAGAAATGCCCGCCGGGAGCTGTAAACCACCGTATCGATCTCTGCACCGGCGGCATGACTCCAGACCGGCACCAGCTGCGTTTCAGGCGCAGCAGGCAGCTCGGGCAGGACCATACGAGCCATATCGGGCATATGCTTCAGGAAATAGTCACCGGCCCTGGCCCGCTCACGGGGATCATCCGCCAGCATAGCCTCAAGTACCCGGGCAAACTCCAGCGGCAGTCCCAGTGACGTAGGCGGTATCACACGATGACCGAACCGGCAGGACTGCCCCGACGCCAGCGCATACAGAGTACCCGCCACCCCCTGCTCATCGAAACGCGGAGATGACATGGCGCCGTTAAGTTGTTCCGCACCAATAAAATACAGATCGCCCATCCGTGCATTGGAGTGCTGGAGGTCATCAGACATCAGCTCCATGACACTGGTCGATACATACTGTTGATTCTGATCGAGCTGGGCGAAAACCGCCGATCCCCAATCGATCAGGGCGATGTTTTCACTGTCAGGATCGAAGACAATATTGGAAGGTTTGATATCACCGTGCACCAGCGGCCGGCGCGATACGATTGCCGGCCCCCGCAGCGCACGCAACAGTCCGGCCAGCTGATCGGCAATCCGGATTAACAACCGCGGAGACAGTCGCCCGTGCTGTAAGGCGTACTGATCCAGATCGACCCCTCGCGCCCGCTCCATAACCAGAATGGCCTGGCGACGGATACGCTGAAATTCGATCAGCCCCGGTACATGGGGGTGCATAACCTGCGACAGCATATAGGCCTCCTCTTCGAGGCGGTCCTGAATATGTTGCGGCAGGGTTATGCGGGAAAATTTAAACACGAAGCGGCGACCATCGCTGTGCACACCGCCAAAGACAAAGCCGTAAGCCCCTTTACCGATCAGCTCAATGTTCCGGTACCCCAGCTGCTCCAGCTGTTGCTGGCAGAGGGCAAACCAGTCTTTGAGCTTTTTGGCGTCTTGGTGGCTGAGCAGATAGATCGACTGCTCTTCCGGAATATAGAACAGTTCCAGATTATGTTGCGGCATGACGGTTCCCGAAACAGAGACAAGTCACAAACAACAAGGGAGCCTCGCGGCTCCCTTGTTCAGCGGTTTCAATCAGGCAAGATCCAGCAACATGCTGGCAGGATCCTCCAAGTAAGACTGCCAGAGCGCACTGAAGCGCGCGATAGTGCCGCCGTCGATGACCCGGTGGTCACCGGACCAGCTGATATTGATCAGATCCCGCGCTTGCACCTGACCCTGTGCATCGAAGCGCGGCAGCCGGCGGGTTTTGCCCAGCGCAACTATCGCCACTTCCGGTGCATTGATCACCGGTACGGCGTAGGTTCCGCCCAGCGCGCCGATATTGGAAATACTGATCGTACCACCCTGCAAGTCCGCAGCGGCTACACGGCCCTCACGGGCAGCCTCGGTCAAACGCTGAATCTCACTGGCTATTTCCAGGATAGATAATTTTTCTACGCTTTTGACATTCGGCACCAGCAGTCCAATCTTGGAATCCACCGCCATGCCGATATTACACTGTGGCAGGTAGTGAATTTCGGTGCATTCAGCATTCACCCGGCTGTTGAGAATCGGGTATTGCTGTACAGCCAAAGCCATCGCCTTCATAAAAAATGGCATCATGGTCAGCCTGATACCGCGCTTCTCGGCCTGAAGTTTGAGTTGCTGACGCATCCTGAGCAAATCGGTCAGATCAACCTCATCCCCGTAGGTAAAGTGCGGTATCGTTTGTGTCGCCAGAGTCATCTGACGCGCCATCGCGGCGCGAATGCCTCGAATCGGCTCAACACGTACTTCGGCTGACGAAGTGACAACCGGTGCAGACGTCTCCGTTACCGCATTGGCCGGCTCGGAAGCAGCGCCCTGCTGAAACTGCGCGATATCCTCCTTCATGACCCGCCCGTCCCGTCCGCTGCCGGGGACCCGGCTCAGGTCAATATTCAGCTCACGGGCCAGGCGACGCACCGCAGGGCTGGCCAGAGCCTTGCCGCTGCGCAGAGGCTTACCAGCGGCGCTGACCGCGGGAACTACCGACGCTACAGACTGTGCCGGTGCCTCTGAAGCGGTCGCGGCGCTTACCGGTGCCGACGCTGCAACGGCATCTTCCCGGGCAGGGATAATAGCAAACAACGGCTGGTGAACTTTGGCGATTTCACCCTGGGCATAGTACAGCCGAACCACCTTCCCCGCCCTGGGGGCAGGGATCTGCACCAGCGCCTTATCGGTCATCAGATCGGCGACCGGCTGATCTTCGCTGATCAGATCGCCCTCAGCGATCAACCATTCCACGACTTCGCACTCGACAATGCCCTCGCCGATATCCGGCAGGATAAAATCTTCAGGCGCCACGCCCCCGGTACTCACGGGACTCGCTGTCGGGGCTGATGCGGCCGCAGGCTCGGCGGTGCCAACCGCAACCGGCGTATCGTCGGCCTCGATCTCCACCGCAAACAAGGGGGAGTGCACCTTGGCCACATCACCCTGGGCATAGTGGTGCCTGACAATGCGGCCATGATAGGGCGATGGAATCTGTACCAACGCCTTATCGGTCATCACATCAGCTACCGGCTGGTCTTCTTCGATAACCTGCCCTTCCTGAACCAGCCATTCAACCAGTTCACACTCAACAATACCTTCGCCGATATCGGGAAGAATAAAATCTTTAATCATGGTGCGGCTCTCCCCTAGAAATTAACGCTCTGCGTGATCGCTTCGAAAATCTTCAACGGTCCCGGCATATATTCCTTCTCCAGCGCTAGCGGGAAAGGTGTATCAATACCGGTGACGCGCGCGATCGGCGATTCAAGGTGGAGGAAACAGCGTTCCTGAATAGTGGCGGATATCTCACCGGCAAAACCACCGGTCAACGGGGCTTCATGGCTGATGAGCAAACGGCCTGTTTTACGCACAGACTCGGCCACCGTGTCGACATCCCAGGGCACGATGGTGCGCAGATCGACTATTTCGCAGGAGATGCCTTGCTTTTCAGCCATCTCAGCCGCCTGCTCCACAGCCTCCATCTGAGCGCCCCAGGCCAGCAAGGTAATATCCGAGCCCTCTTTGACCACCTCGGCCTGACTCAGAGGCAGTTCGTAATCCTCTTCGGGCACTTCACCCACCGATGCACGGTAGATGCGTTTAGGTTCAAAGAAGATGACCGGGTTGGGGTCACGAATAGACGCCAACAGCAAGCCTTTTGCCTGGTAGGGATTACGGGGAACAACCACCTTCAAGCCTGGCGTCTGAGCGAAGTAGGCTTCAGGAGACTGGGAGTGATATAAGCCGCCCGCAATACCGCCACCGTAGGGGGTACGAATGGTCAGGCCGCCAACATTAAACAGGTTTCCGGAGCGGTAACGAAATTTGGCCGACTCGTTGACGATCTGATCGAAGGCCGGAAAGATATAATCGGCAAACTGAATCTCGGCCACTGCGACCGAGCCTTGCGCGGCGAGACCGTTGGCAAAACCGATAATCCCCTGTTCGACCAGCGGGGTGTTGAAACAGCGCTCGCGCCCGTACTTTTCCTGCAAATTACTGGTGGCGCGGAACACGCCACCAAAACTGCCAACGTCTTCACCAAAACAGATCACTCGCTTATTCTCGGCCATGGCCAGATCGAGGGCGTTGTTGACCGCCTGTAACAGATTCATCTTAGACATGGGTCAGCCTCCCTGCGGTCTTGGGATAGGCATCGGGATGCCGGGAGACATGCTCCTTAAGCTGATCGAACTGGGCCTGCAAGGTTTTTGGGGGCGTGTCGTAAACATCGGTGATCATCTCTTCCAGCGGTGGTATTGGCAGCTTTTCCGCCACTTTCATTGCCGCCAGAACGTCACGGCGCTCGGTATCAAACAGCGCCTTTTCCTGTGCATCATCCCACCAGCCCTGGAGCTCCAGCCAATGGCGGAAACGTAACAGCGGGTCTTTAGCGGCCCACTTTTCCTCTTCTTTTTTCGAGCGATAACCAGAAGGGTCATCGGAAGACGAGTGCGCGGCCAGGCGATAACTCATGGACTCGATCAACACGGGTTCGTTCTGCTCGACTGCGATGCGGCGCGCTTCACGCGTTGCCTGGTACACCGCCAGCAGGTCGTTACCATCGACCCGAATGGTATGCATACCATAGCCCAGCGCTCTGGGCGCAATACCGTCACCGGCAAATTGCTCACTGGAAGGGGTGGAGATGGCGTAGCCGTTATTGCGGCACAGGAAAATAACCGGAACCTTGAGTACAGACGCCATATTCAGTGCGGCATGAAAATCGCCTTCCGAGGCTGCACCTTCACCAAACACCGTCACCGTGCACTTGCCATCGCCGGCCAGTTTCTGGCCATAGGCATAGCCGGTAGCCTGCGGTATCTGGGTGGCCAGAGGCGAAGAGATGGTCATGTAATGCAATTTAGCGCTGCCGTAATGGATCGGCATCTGGCGGCCCTTACCGTAATCGCGCTCATTGCTGAACAGCTGATTCATAAATTCATCAAGAGTAAAGCCCCGATAAACCAGCGCGCCCTGCTCACGGTACTGGGGCATGATCATATCTTCATCATCCAGCGCCGCCGCAAAACCGACGGTTGTAGCCTCTTCGCCGGTCGACTGCATATAAAAGCTGAGTCGCCCCTGGCGCTGGGCAGCGAGCATTCGCTCATCCAGGACGCGGGTACGAACCATAGTGCGGTAAATTCTCAGCGCATGTTCCTGTTTCAGATCAGGGACTTCAGCGCCTTTATAGGGGTGACCATCCTGACGTATCACGCGGTAGGTGGGGATTTGCAGCTCGTCGCCGCGAAGAAACTGGGGCTTATGGATAGCCCGGTCTTTTGAACCTGTGCTCATAGCATCCTCGTTATTATTATCAGCATGCTTAGCGCTCCCCTTTTGGGGGGCCGCTTTAACTATAGTATTTCGTCAGCGAATACTCTCGGATAAGAGACCCATCGCAAAACAAGTTTGCCTGGATAAGGCAAGCGATCAGTTTTACCCTACTTTGACGTAAACGTAAAGCAGAGCAGTCAGCATTGGTCCGCAAAAAACCAGTAGCGCAGCTTTCACCACAAGCGGAGAACAGAGAAATCCCGTACCAGCCCTCCCCGGGAACAAACCAGGCGGACAACAAAAACTGCGCTTTGATCATTCAATTAAAAAAAACAATTAATTTAATCGCTGCGTTATTATCAACCCACGGTATTTAGTCTACCTTATCTACTCTTAACCCCCGTTAATGACTGATCAAAAGGATTCAGACATGAAAAAAATGCTGATCGCCGCAGCTCTGGCTGCATCCACTTTCTCCGCAGGCCAGTATGCTTCTGCCGCCGAATACAAGATCGATCCGACCCACACGTTCATCAATTTCCGCGTTAAGCACCTGGGGGTCAGCTGGCTGAACGGTCGTTTCAATGACATTACCGGTTCCTTTAATTACGAAGCAGGTAAATAAAAAGACAGCAAAATCGACATGCTGGTTAAAACCGCCAGCGTCGACAGCAACCACGCCGAGCGCGACAAGCACCTGCGCAGTGACGATTTTCTGGATGTTGAAAAGTACCCGACCGCGACCTTCAAAAGCCGCAGTTTTGACGGCAAGACGCTGAACGGCGACCTGACCCTGCACGGTGTCACAAACCCCATCAGCATCGCTGTTGAAAAAATCGGCGAAGGCAAAGACCCCTGGGGTGGTTACCGCGTGGGCTTTATCGGCACTCATAACCTCAAGCGTGCCGATTACGGTATCAGCTACAACCTGGGGCCGGCTGCCGAGATCGTAGAAATGACCTTCAACATCGAAGGCATCCAGAAGAAATAAGTTAACGGATAGTGAGATTGACCATGGCAATAACCAATTCTAGCACCCAGTTTGGCTGGCTGACCCGTCTGCTGCATTGGCTGGTCGCGTTGCATATACTCGGGCTGGTGGCTCTGGGTGCTTATATGGTCGATCTCAGTTACTACGATCCGAACTACCACGACAGCCTGACGTACCACAAAGCCTTTGGTGTGGTGGCGCTCGGGCTGGGCGTGTTCAAAGTCCTGTGGTACCTGAGCAACAGGCAACCCGACCCCACCGTGCCTCTGCCAGGCTGGCAGGTACTGGCTTCTCACGGGGTACACAGCCTTCTGTTGCTGATGATGGTGGCGATACCGCTCAGCGGCTATTTCATCTCAACATCCGAAGGAGAAGGGATCGATATTTTCGGCATGCTTGAACTCCCGGCGCTGGTCACCATCAGCGATGCGCTGCGGGATATCGCTATCGAGGTTCACGAATTCCTCGCCTACGGCGTACTGGCGGTTGCCGGACTTCACACTATGGCCGCACTGAAGCACCAGTTTATTGATCGGGATGGCACGCTGAAGCGGATGTTTTGGTAGCGCCTGTCACAGGACTGTCACTTGCAACGGTTAATCTAAGCGCAATCTTACTTAACAGAGTATTGGTTATGCGCTGGTTACTTCAGTCCGTTCGCACATTTCGCTTACTGAGTCGCCCAAAAGCCCGCCCTACCCTCGGGCAGGCCCGCAATAACTTCGGCTATCCCGTACCGCCCCGGGATGACCAAACAGACGATGACTTACGACAGCAGACCTAAGGCGAAATTGGCAGACTTTTGAGCTCCGCCTCCAGCGCCGATATGCGCTCGCGGTAAGCCGGATGCGTTGCCAGCAACGGCAACGTCTCGGATGGAACCTGCTCAATCCGCTGCTGAAAACGGACAGCCCCCCGGCCGTCGAAGCCCGCCTGCATAGCCAGATGCAAACCGAAACGGTCGGCTTCCATCTCCTGTTCGCGACTGTAGCTGGCATCCAGCAGTGTTTGCCCGGCGGTAACGGCCAGACTGGCAAAAGGCACAACCAGATCCAGCATCGCACCGACAAAGTCCGCCATATTAACCTGTTTCTGCCGCTCGGCACGGCGCTGATCAGAAAGATGCCCCAGAGCGATGTGCCCCAGTTCATGACCGAGCACAAAATTCACTGCCGCGCGATCATTGCCTAACAGATCGATCAGTCCGGCATTAAGCGTAACCTCACCCTGAACGCCCGGCTTACGGGCCGCATACGCATTCACAACCGCAGAGCCACTCAACACCAGTTCGCTGTCTGTACCGGACAGCTCGCGCAAACGCTTAAAATCGTACTGAATGGCCCGCACAACCTGTTCAGGAACGACGCCCCCCTGATGCGTCCAATAGACCAGGCCTGAGGAGAGAGGAACCCCGCTATCCTGCGATCCATGGCGGGAATCGGGGCCCGCAGTACAGCCGGTCAACAGAATGAGCATACAACAGATCAGCACAGCTCGACCAAGCCACCGAAGACCATTTCGTTGAAACAGCTCACAACGCACCGCGAGCCGGTTAATAGCATCCATACTTTTCTGCCTTTGCCTTAATAGATATGAAAATGCCAAGCGTATAACTAATCCTAATAACCTTATGTCATCAAAAAATAAATCGTTATAGCCAAAGTCGCTATACTGCCTCTCAGCTAAAAAAAATGGGCCTTAATGGGTGCTGCTGCAGCATCAACTCGACTGACATAAAGGAAACGTCAATGAGCCACATCTTCGACGATAATTCACTGACTATAGGCCAAACCCCTCTGGTCAAACTTAACCGTATCACCGATGCCGATATCTGGGCAAAATTAGAGAGCCGCAACCCCGCCAACTCGGTCAAATGCAGGATCGGCGCCAACATGGTCTGGGATGCGGAAAAATCGGGCAAGTTGAAGCCCGGTATGACCATAGTTGAGCCCACCAGCGGCAACACCGGTATTGCACTGTGCTTCGTCGCCGCTGCCCGCGGCTATAAAGTGGTGCTGACCATGCCCAGCACCATGAGCCTGGAACGCCGCAAAGTGATGAAAGGTCTGGGCGCCGAGATTGTCCTGACCGAAGGCCCCAAAGGCATGAAAGGTGCTATCGACAAAGCCACCGAAATCCTCAACAGCGACCCGGCGCGCTACTTTATGCCGCAGCAGTTCGAAAATCCGGCCAACCCCGAGATTCACGAAAAGACCACCGGGCCGGAGATCTGGAACGATACCGATGGCGCAATCGATATTCTGGTTGCCGGCGTCGGCACCGGCGGAACAATCAGCGGTATCTCGCGCTATATCAAAAACCAGCAGGGTAAAGCGATCACATCCGTCGCGGTAGAGCCGCAGGACTCACCGGTAATTACCCAGGCAATCGCCGGTGAGCCTCTGCAGCCGTCACCCCATAAGATCCAGGGTATCGGCGCCGGATTTATCCCCGCCAACCTTGATCTGTCCCTCGTTGACCAGGTGGAGCAGGTCTCCAACGACGATGCCATCGACTTCGCCCGGCGCCTGATGCGCGAAGAGGGTATTCTGGCCGGTATCTCATGCGGGGCTGCCGTTGCGGCGGCAGTGCGGGTCTCTCAGCAGGCAGAGCACAAAGGCAAAAAAATTGTCGTTATCCTGCCCGATTCCGGTGAACGCTACCTGTCTACCGCGCTGTTTGACGGCATGTTTTCCGACAACGAAATGGTCCAGTAACGCGGTCTTTTTTCGCACCGGCAGTCGCTGTTTTCACGCGGCTGCCCCCCTTCCCGCCTAACGCTTAGCTGACTTGCGTCAAAACAACCGCGCCTTCGATTCGCTAGAATGGTTCGATATCCCCCTTCACGATCCGCTATTGATTGGGCCTGAACTATGAATCATTTCTCTTGGCGCATCATCGGTCTTTATTCTCTGCTGGTGCTTATCTGGCTGGCTTTACCCGCCAACACCATCAACGACTGGTTACCTCACCAGACACAGGATATGACGCTTTACAAAAGCTGGACCATCCTGATCATGACCGGCCTGTTACTCATCGCGTTGCTAAAACGTGAAGTGACACGTCAGCGTGGCGTTGTGGCTCAACTTCGCAGTCAGCAACAGAGCCTTGGTGAACTGACTCAGGCCCTCAGCCAAAGCCCCGTTTCGGTAATGATCACCAACCTTAAAGGCGAGATAGAGTTCGTGAATCGCGCCTTTGAAACCATGAGCGGTTTCAGGCAGGAGGAAGCGCTGGGGGCTAACCCCCGGATGTTCAAATCCGGCCAGACCCCCCGGGAAACCTATGCAGCGATGTGGCAGGCGATGCAGCAAGGCGAAGCCTGGGACGGGGAAATTCTCAACAAACGTAAAGACGGCCACCCCTACTGGGTCCACGCACATATATCCCCCATTCAGGATGATCAAGGCAGCGTCGTCAGGTTTTTAGCCATCGAAGAAGATATCTCCGAGCAGAAAATCTCACAAAACAAAGTCCGACAAGACAGCAACTACGACGAACTTACTGAGCTCCCCAACCGCTTTCTGGCCACCGATCGTATGAGCCATGCCATCAGCAACGCCATTCGCAACGAGCAGACTGTCGCGCTGATGTTTATCGACCTGGATAATTTTCGCGCCATTAACACAGACCACGGTCAGGATGCCGGCGACAATCTGATCTCGCTGGCCGCGATGCGTATACAGGAAACCGTGCGCCAAACCGACACCGTCGCTCGCTTCGGTGGCGACAAGTTCCTGGTCATTATTAACGACCTGGAACATTTCGGCGATATTTCGCGGGTTGCTGAGAAGGTCCGAACGTCGCTTGCACAGCCTTATCCTTACGAAGCGCAGAAACTGGGCTGCACCGCGAGTATCGGTATCGCGGTCTATCCGCAGGATGGCCAGGACCCCTATGAGCTGTTGCGTCATGCCGACGCCGCCATGTATGCCGCCAAAGACGACGGCGGAAATAGTTATCACTTCTATTCAGCACAGGTCAACAGCGCCGCCAGGCAGCAAATGGACGTGGAGAATCGTCTGCAAACGGCCGTTCAGGCGGGCGAATTCAGCCTCTGTTACCTCCCTCTGATGGATGCCAACAACGGTGACATCATTGGTGCCGAAGCACTTCTGCGCTGGGACAACCCGGAACTGGGACGCGTAGCGCCGGAACTATTCCTTCCGATTGCCGAAGCATCAGGGCTGATCGTACCGATTGGCCACTGGGTGATGGAAACCGCTTGCAAGCAGCTGGCCGACTGGTCTGCACAGGGCATGGAATCGTTTCGCCTGGCCATCAATCTATCACCGCGGCAGATTCTTGACCGGGGCCTGATGAAACAACTGCTTAATGCGCTGAACAAAAACAGCATCGACCCCGCTCAGTTACAGATCGAACTGACCGAATCGGTGCTGAACCATAATCCACAGCAAGCGCTCAGCGTCGTCAATAAGCTGCACGGCCTGGGCGTGAAGGTTGGGCTGGATAACTTCGGCACCGGTCAGGCCTCCCTGCATAATCTGCAAAGTTTCAAGCTCGATTTCGTCAAAATAGACCGCTCCTTTATCTGCGATATAGAGCGCGAGGGCGACACCACGCACAGCGCCGGGGCAGATCACAGCAAACGCGATAAAGCGCTGATAGACGCAACCCTGGCGCTGGCCAAAGGACTGGGGTTGAACACAATCGGTGAGGGGGTCGAGACAGAGGCGCAACTCAGCTATTTGCGCCAGCGGGGTGTGGACAATATTCAAGGCTACCTTTACACGGCTCCGTTACC
>JBFGYY010000016.1:0-15760 GCA_041587095.1 Motiliproteus sp.
AAACCATCGAAGCTCACGTTGAGCCCCTCAAGATAGAGGATGGTGTTGTGGCTGAGGTCCAGTCTGGACGAGGGGTTAGGTTTGAGGAAATCAAAGACCTGGTCCCGTTGCAGCCAGTCGGGTGCATATCCCTGGGTATTCATGAGGTGCCCTCCGCGGGTTTGGACGCTGGCTCTGAAGCAGTATCAACCCCGTTCTTAACCTGCCCCTTATTCACTGCGTCCTGCGCGTTGTCGGATTCCGGATTGGCCGTTTGCTTGCCGTCATCCGGTTTGGAAAACAGGCCGACGATGCCCCGTGGCAGATACAGGGTCACGAGCACGAACAGCGCGCCCAGGGCAAACAACCAGGCCTCGGGCATTGCAGCGGTGAAATACGATTTACCGTAGTTCACCAGCAGGGCACCGGCGACGGCGCCGAACAGCGTGGCGCGGCCGCCGACCGCGACCCAGACCACCGCCTCGATGGAGTTCAGCGGCGAGAATTCGTTCGGGTTAATAATTCCCACCTGCGGGACGTAGAGCGCACCGGCAATTCCGGCCAGCACCGCCGACAGGGTGAAGACCGCCAGTTTGATCTTTTCGACCCGGTAGCCGATAAAGCGCACCCGGGTTTCGGCATCGCGGATGGCGACACTGACCCGGCCAAGCCGCGAGTTGGTGATACTGCGGCAGAGCAGGTAACCGGCCGCCAGGGCGATGGCCGAGGCGATAAACAGGCCGAGTCGGGTGCTGTCGGCCTGCAGGCTGAATCCGAGAATATCTTTAAAATCGGTGAGGCCGTTGTTGCCGCCAAAGCCCATCTCGTTACGAAAGAACGCCAGCATCAGCGCGTAAGTCAGGGCCTGGGTGATGATCGACAGATACACACCGGTGACCCGGGAGCGGAACGCCAGCCATCCAAACAGGAAGGCCAGCAGGCCGGGTATAAAGACGGCCATGGCGATCGCGAACCAGAACTGATCGAAGCCGCTCCAGAACCAGGGCAACTCCTGCCAATTGAGAAACACCATGAAATCGGCCAGTTCGGGGTTACCGTACACGCCGCGATCGCCGATCTGGCGCATCAGGTACATCCCCATGGCATAACCGCCGAGAGCGAAAAAGGCGCCATGGCCGAGGCTGAGGATACCCAGGTAACCCCAGGCCAGATCGACGGCCACCGCCAGCAGGGCGTAGCACAGGTATTTACCCAGCAGAGTGATGGTATAGGTGGGAACATGCAGCGGGTTGTTGCTGTCCAGCAGCAGGTTCGAGAGGCTGACGCCTACCGTGACGGCCAGCAACAGGGCGAGCATGATCTGACCGCCGCGGTCATCCTTGAGAAGCGTTTTAATCAACATCGGTCAGCCCTCTGCCGCACGGCCCTTCTGCGGGAAGAGTCCGCGCGGGCGTTTCTGAATAAAGAGGATGATAAAGACCAGCACCAGAATCTTGGCCAGTACGGCGCCGGCCCAGGGTTCCATCACCTTGTTGGCGATCCCCAGAGACATGCCGGCGACCAGCGTGCCCCAGAGGTTACCTACCCCGCCGAACACCACGACCATAAAGGAATCGATAATGTAGGCCTGCCCCAGATTCGGTCCGACGTTGGTCAGCTGGCTAAGTGCCACTCCGGCGATACCGGCGATACCGGAACCGAGGCCGAAGGTCATGGCATCGACCCATTGCGAGCGAACGCCCATTGCGCGGGCCATCTCGCGGTTTTGCGAAACGGCGCGGACCTGCAGCCCGAGCCGGGTGCGCTTGAGAATCATATGCAGCAGCAGGAAGACCAGCAGACAGAACAGGATGATGTACAAGCGGTTCAAGGTCAGCGAAAAGATGCTGTTCAGCTCCCAGGTACCGCTCATCCAGGCCGGGGTTTCCACCGAGCGGTTTAATGGCGAGAATACGCTACGCACCGCCTGTTGCAGCACCAGGCTGAGGCCGAAGGTGGCGAGCAGGGTCTCCAGTGGCCGGCCGTACAGAAAGCGGATGACGCCGCGTTCGATGGCGATGCCCACCAGGCCCGAGACGACGAATGCGGCAGGAACGGCCACCAGCAGTGAGTATTCGATCATATTCGGCATCAGTTGCTGCACAACGTAGGTGGTGTAGGCGCCGATCATGATCAGCTCGCCGTGGGCCATATTGATCACCCCCATGACGCCGAACGTGATGGCCAGTCCGATGGCGGCCAGCACCAGAACCGATCCCAGGCTGATGCCGAAGAACAGCGTTTCCAGATGGCCAAACAGGTTGGCGCGCGAGGCGATATCGCGCAGCGCCGCATCGGCGGCCTTACGTACGCCCGCGTCGTCGTCCTCGGCGGCCAGTCGCGTCAGGCGGTTACGCACGGACGGGTAAAGGCTGTCGCTCAAGTGGCTGACGGCTTCAAGGCGTATGCCGGCAGCGGGGTTATCCAGGCGGGCGACAGCGATGGCGATCTGCAGTACCTCAAGCACATCGGGGTCTTGCTCGAGGCCGGCGCGCTGTTCGAGTACCGGTAAGGTATCGGCGTCAACCTCCGACAACATCGATTCCAGAGCGCTCAGGCGCACCTGCGGATCGTTTGCGGCCAGTTGTAGCAGGGCGACCGCCTGACTGAGTTGGGTACGCAATGTATTGTTAATGGATACTTTTTTGATGCTGCGCTTGCCGGTTTCGCCCAGCGCTTCACCGCTAAGGGCGTCGCGGATCCGGTAGCCGCTATCGATCCGGTCGGCCAGTACAATGCGCTTGTCGCGTTTCACGTAATAAAGATCACCGCCGCGCATCGCTTTGAGCAATGCCAGCGCGCGTTGCTCGCCGGAGTTGGCCAGCAGATCGATAGCTTGGGCCTTTTTGCTAAAGCTTTTTTCGCTGAGCAGGGCCAGGCCCTGTTGAAGAGAGGTCGCCGGCAGGTCTGACGCGGGTGCGGCGCTGATTTGCGGGCTGCTGAGCGAGAGTATCGGCAGCAGAATCAGCAACCATAGGCGCATTATTGCCCGGCCTGCAGGCCATTTCCTTGGGTAACGCGGGGTTGGATATCCCATGACGGTCGCATCCTTAGCCCCGATGTACCGCATCGGGGCGTTGTGAATTTACAGCTGAGTCGGGGAGAGCCAGCCTCCTGCTCAGAGGCTGGCGAGGGCGGTTATCAGAAGTTCTGGCCTGAGCACTTACCGGTTTTGACGTTGTAGTTACCGCAGGACAGCGGCGCACGCCAGTCGGAGATCAGGTCTTTCGAACCGGGCAGGAAGTCGGACCAGGCATCACCCAGAACGGTGCCGGAGGTTTCCCAGACCACTTCGAACTGTCCGTCATCCTGAATTTCGCCGATCAGAACCGGTTTGGTGATGTGGTGGTTGGGCGCCATGGACGCGTAGCCGCCGGTCAGGTTAGGTACGGTAACGCCGATGATCGCTTCCTGCACAGCGGCAGGATCGGTGGTGCCGGCTTTTTTGACCGCCTCGACCCACATCTTAAAGCCGATGTAGTGCGCTTCCATGGGGTCGTTGGTGACTCGCTTATCATCGCCGATATAGCTGTGCCAGGAATCGATGAAGGCGTCGTTGGCTTCGTTATCGACGCTCATAAAGTAGTTCCAGGCGGCCAGATGCCCGACCAGTGGCTTGGTATCGATGCCGGACAGCTCCTCTTCACCGACCGAGAAGGCGACCACCGGAATGTCTTCGGCCGAGATGCCCTGATTGCCCAGCTCTTTATAGAAAGGCACGTTGGCATCGCCGTTTATGGTGGAAACCACGGCGGTCTTCATGCCCGTGGAGCCGAACTTCTTCACGTCGGAGACGATGCTCTGCCAGTCGGAATGACCGAAGGGGGTGTAGTTGATCATGATGTCGCTATCGGCGACACCTTTGCCCTTCAGATAGGCTTCAAGAATCTTGTTGGTGGTGCGGGGGTAGACGTAGTCGGTACCTGCCAGAACCCAGCGTTTCACGCCCAGATCATTCATCAGGTAATCCACCGCCGGAATAGCCTGCTGGTTGGGTGCCGCGCCGGTGTAGAACACGTTTTTGGACGATTCTTCGCCTTCATACTGCACGGGGTAGAACAGCACCGTGTCCAGCTCTTCGACGACCGGCAGCACCGACTTGCGCGAAACCGATGTCCAGCAGCCAAAGATCGCGTCGACATCGTTTTTTTCTACCAGTTCGCGGGCCTTTTCCGCAAATAGCGGCCAGTTTGACGCAGGATCCACGACTACCGCTTCGAGTTGCTTGCCCAGAACACCGCCTTGCTTGTTCTGTTCCTCGATCAGCATCTGCATGGTGTCCTTCAGCGTTGTCTCGCTGATCGCCATGGTGCCGGAGAGCGAATGCAGCACACCGATTTTGATGGTGTCTTCGGCCGCCAGTGCGCCCATCGAGGCAGAAATAGCCATTGCCGTGCTGATGGCCAGTACCGATTTCTTCAACGTCGTTTTTGCAACACCCATCGCTAAACTCCTTAGCTTGCTATCTGAAAAATGATCCGTTGGTGGCGGCACGCTTGTGCATGCCTGACTGATTGATGGGATTGCAACAGCCGTGCCATTAATTAAATGCTATTAAATACAGTGGCTTATGGTTTTTTGTCGTGATTACGACACGCATGGGAAGGTATGGCGCGCTGTTTTAGGGCGCCTGGTTGCTGCCGTGCATAGCGTTGGTGCGTGCAGGGAGGCCTGTTGCTTAACCGGGTCAGCCCGGCAGGACTCGCCAGGCCTGGCAAGTTAGTGTGGGCCGGGTGTTTTTTTGCTGCGCTGCAGAGCCTGTTGCTGTTCGGGGGATAATAACTGGCCTGCGCCGGCCTGTGTCTGGGTAATAAAGCGGGTCATCGTGTCGGTATCCAGCGGACGGCTGAACAGAAAGCCCTGTTGGCAGGGGCAGTTGTAGCGGTTCAGCAGCGCGCTTTGCTCGGCCGTTTCGACCCCCTCAGCCACAATAGCCAGTTGCAGATTCTGCCCCATATCGATGATCGTTTTGACGATCGCCGCGACCTTTTTGTCCGTGGTGATGCTGGAGATAAAGCTGCGATCGATCTTCAGGGTATCCAGCGGCAACTTGCGCAGGTAGCTGAGGGATGAGTAGCCGGTGCCGAAATCATCAATCGCCACAGAGATACCGGCGGCACGCAGTTGATTCAGGGTCTGAATAGCCGTCTCGATATTGCTGATAATCGAGCTTTCGGTCACTTCAAGTTCCAGTTGTTCAGGGGGAAAACCGCTGGTCTGCAGGATCGCGAGAATCTTGTCCAGCAGTGCCGGGTCCGAGAACTGGCGGGCAGAGAGGTTAACCGCCAGTTTCAGTGACGTGTGCTGCGTCTGATTCCAGATCTGGACTTGCCGGCAGGCGGTCGCGATGATCCATTCGCCCATGGGGACAATCAAGCCGGTATCTTCGGCGACCTGGATAAAGTCGCCGGGTGGAATCAGGCCTTTGTCGGGATGCTGCCAGCGTACCAGTGCTTCCATACCATCGATCGAGCCGCTGGCGGCGCATATCTTGGGTTGGTAGTGCAGGATAAAGCCCCCTTCGTGCAGCGCTCTGCGCAGGCCCGCTTCCAGCTCTATCCGGCGGCTGGCGATATTATCCAGCGCAGGGGAGAAGAAGGTGAACTGGTTCCGCCCCGCGTTTTTGGAGCGGTACATCGCCATATCGGCATTTTTGACCAGTTCCTCGTAGTTGGCTCCATCGTCCGGGAACACCGAGACGCCGATGCTGGCCGAGACAAAGACTTCCTGTTGACCGAGCAGCACAGGCAGGTCCAGCGTGGTGCGCAAGCGTTCAATAATCAGGGCGATCGCTTCGTTATCCTGCAGCCCGTCAATGGCCACGGTGAATTCGTCGCCCCCCATGCGGGCCACCATGCTTGAGGCGTCTCTTGGATTGGAGGTTACCCGACCGATACTGTCGCTGCCGCGCAGGGATTGACTGATCCGCTGGGCGACTTCCACTAACAACCGATCGCCGGCTGCGTGGCCCAGTGAATCGTTAACGTGTTTGAAGTGGTCCAGGTCGATAAACAGCAACGCGATCTTGTTGTCCGGTTGGCGTCTGGCTTTAAGCAGCTTCTGGGTGACATGCTCCTTGAACAGCAGCCGGTTCGGTAGTGTCGTCAGTGAGTCGTAGAGCGCCATCTGCTCCAGTCGTGCCTCCTGATCCTTACGCTCGGTGATATCGGAGAAAACGCCGACGTAGTGGGTGGTAACGCCCTGATCATTTCTGACGGCGCTGATGGAGAGCCATTTGGGATAGACTTCACCATTTTTACGCTGATCCCAGATCTCTCCGCGCCAGTGCCCCTGTTCGGTCAGCGCCGCCCACATATCGCGGTAGAAGTCAGCATCGTGGCGATCCGATTTATGGGTACGCGGGTTTTTACCCAGCACTTCATCCGCGCGGTATCCCGTCAGCTGGCAGTACGCGGCGTTGACCTCCTGAATGATTCCGTGGGTATCGGTGACCACGACCGCTTCGCTGGTGCTTTGCAGTACTTCGTGGCTCAAACGTAACTGCTGCTGCGCCTGCTGATGTTGAATCACCTCATCGGCAAGTGCCTGGTTGGTGGCTTCGAGGGCTTTGGTGCGCTCCTTTACCCGTGCTTCGAGCTGGTCACGTGCTTCCTGCAGTTGCTGTTGGGTTTGTATCGACTCCGTGATGTCCAGCAGCAGGGTACAGACGGCGCTCTCCCGATCCCAGTCGATACGGAAGGAGCGGTTGAAGAACTGTCGCTGCGGGCCAAATTCAGGATTGCTGGACAGGGTGTATTCTTTCGGCGCCGGCCGATGGTTGAGACGCGCATGGTGGCACTTCATTACATGCTCACGCTCCTGTTCGGCCCACAATAGCAGCGTGCTGTCCAGCGCCTGTATCTGTGCGAAGCTGTCCATCTTGTAGAGCGACAGCAGTGCCGGGTTCGCGTATAAGGGCTGGTTATTGCGATGAACCAGTATGGCAACCGTCGCCTCTTCGGTCAGGGTCTGAAAGCGCTGCTCGGTGCGTAACAGTTCCTGCTCGGCGCGATTGCGCTGGACGATCTCCTCACGCAGGTCGGCGGTGCGTTGCTCAACCATGACCTCCATCTGCTCATTGGCCTGCTGTAATTCGTGGCGGGCTTGTTGCGAGGCGTTTTTCTCGGCTTCTATCTGTCGGTTTAGTGCTGCCACACGCATGATGATCCAGGCGGACAGCGCGCCGAGTATGAGTATGATCAGGAGCAGGCCGACCAGAGGGGCGAATATGCGCTGCAACAGGGATGCGCCAGGCTGCGGTGCTTCGTAACTGAGGGTCGCAAGCAGCTGCCCTGTTGCCGAGAGGAGCGGCACGCCGGGTTCTGTCGCACTCATGTCCAGTGCGCCGATTTGTAGTTGAAAAGCCTGGCCGTGCCTGCTTATAAAGGCCGGATCAAGCTGTTCGAGGACAACCAGCACCGACCGATACAGCCCCTGTCTCGATACCAGTACGGTTTTTTCCGGAGTAAAGGCCGCGACGCTGGCGATATACAGCTTCTGATCGATCTTGATAAGGCCCGAGGCAGGCGTCGATGAACTTAGCGGGGCTTGTCTGGCCTGGTCAACAAGGTGCATTAAGCCAGTGCTGGTTGCGAAGTGATGCAGATCGCTATCAAGCTTCCCTGCCACGAAACCCAGCGTGATTGTATCGTTGCCGGAGACTACCAGCGAAATGTCGATGTCGTAATTGTCGTGCAGATAGCTGCCGATATTTTCGTCGGCCCAAACGAGGTCAGGTTTTCGTAACAGATTGTCGATGGCCTCATCCCACCAGGCGTAATCCATCACCAATTTGCCCAGCATATGCCGCTCATGATTGATGCTGGTGGTGACAAAGGAGCGGTACAGCTGGTCAGACTGGCGGTCCTGTTCATCAGAGGCTTCGGCGAGTATGAAGGCCACCACGGCAATGGCGGACAATAACAGCAGCAGAGGCGCAATGAATTTATATAACTGGCGCATAATTCCGGGCAGTCCTGGTCTCACGCCGGGTCGGAGGATCACCCCGGCCCAACGCTGTTGGTACTTACTCACGCGTACGGCGGAACGCTGTGTGCATTCAGATACGAATGACGCTTTTTCCGACCTCCTGTCTGGTTTACAAGCCTTGGTCCTGTGGGCTGAGGTGTACGACGCTGTGTCCGCCCCAGCCATACCATTCGGTATGAAGTATGGCCCCTTTTGCGGCCAGGTGACTCAGCATTGAAGTGGCCTCGTCGCACCTGGCGAAGCATGGGTTCAGTTGAATGATGTGGTTCTGCTGCGCGTTTACTCGTCTTTAGCGAGAAGCTGCTCCGGGGTGAAGCCCAGTATGAGGGCACCCCAGTGACGACCGTTCACCTGAAGAGGTAACGACAGGTCATTGAGTATTTCGCCGGTATCGCGAATAAAGGTCTGCAGCAGGAAAGGGGCTGTATTTTCGGCCCGGCGAATTTCTGCCCGGCTGTTGTGGTAGATCCGTTGGTGCCGGCTGTGAAGGTTGTCGTAGTCAAAATCGCCGCGAGGTTGCTGGGATACATGGCTGTGGTGGGCCGGAAGATAGCCATTTTTGTCGATAGGAACCGCATAGATAAACTCAGGGCGCTGTTTGATATAACTGTCGACCAGCGGTTGAATAATCTGCTCGAATTGCCGTCCGTAGGTAACCCGGTATTTGGCCGGGTTGGTATGGGCAACGGGCTGGTACTGCGTATCGAACAGGTTGGCGCCGTCATCGGCCAGGCGTTGCAAGGCGGTTTGTATCTCATCGCGCCAGCCACGAGCGGTCTGAATGATATGTTCGAAGCCTCCGTAACCGATGATAAAGCGTGACAGCAGTTCCTGGGTTTCTTCCGTCGAAACCTCCAGCTGGTCCGAGAAGCCACGCGAGGCGTCGATGTCCTCCTTGACTTCGCGGCTTAACGCGGTGATCTGGCTAACATGATCATGGGATTCACTGTTGGTGATCGACAACTCCTCAATGGCAGCGCTGATGTTGGTCAACTGGCTGTTTACCGCGTCGAAATCACCGACCATCTTGGTGAATTGCGAGGCAGTGTCGACGATGACACTTTCGGCGTTGCCGGCGTAGGTCTGAATCTCGGCAGTCCCTCGTTGCGTGTTCTCCACCAGATGAGTCATAGACGAGATATTTTTATTGATCTGTTCGGTAGCCTCGCTGACCTTTTTGGCCAGGCTGCGCACTTCGTCGGCGACCACGGCGAATCCGCGGCCGGACTCGCCGGCCCGGGCTGCCTCAATGGCAGCGTTGAGGGCCAGTAGATTGGTTTGTTCGGAGAACTCTTCAACCATACGGACGATCTGGCTGATCTGTGTTGAATTGTCCATCAGTTGGTCGACCGTTCCCTTGAATTCTCTGACCAGCTTACCTACGGCCTGTATCTGATCGACGACGTTGGCCAGCTCACCGGAAGATCGTTGAGCATCCTGGAGATTTTGCCCATTCTGGCTGGTAATACCGGCAGTATGTTGAGCGATGTCTGAAATAGCCTGGGTGGCCTCGCTGCTGGACTGGAACACCAGCGAGGCGAGACTTTCCTGACGAGCTACCCGCTCATGGGCGTGCTGGATAACCTTGCTCAGCTGGGTTGAGCCCAAGGCAACATGCACGCTACGGCGGCGGATTTTGGCGATGACGCCGCGCAGGTTGCCTGCAAAACTATTGTAGGCAGCGGCCATCTCAGCAATTTCGTCATGGGTAAATTTCGGCACGTTACCTGAAATATCACCCTCGTTGGCTTTAATGGCTTGCAGTACGCCGGTGATCGCCTTGATGGGGCGCAGAAAAAGATGCCGCATGAAAAATATTAGTACGACGGCTGCCAACAGTGCGATCCCTATGGCGGCGGCAATGATATACAGATTTTGGGTTTGTACATCCGTGACTTTGCGCACCAGTTCACTGTCAGCCGGATATTGTTGCAGCAGCTCGATCACCTCAGCATGCGAGCTGTAGGTGAGCCAGAGAACCAACAGCAGCAACAGCATTAGAAAGCCAACATTACCGATAATTTTGCGTGTTAAGGTAAAAAAACAGGCCTTCTCAAGTTGGGTGTATAGACTCATAAACAACCTTAATTATTATTATGTAGGTAACCGAATGACTAATTTAGCTGTTTCAAGAAGCCAACCCACAGCGCTCTTAGCCAGCCACGGCCAGAATGTGGGCATTATTAGCTAACTTTCATTAAGACTACAACGTAGCATCGCGGGTTTGTTGATTTAAGTCACTTGTCTTCCGGGGGGAGCTGCCTCAGGATCTTAATAGGTTTGAGCGATACCGTGCGGGACGGGGCGTTGTGGCGCGTCTGATCGACGGCTGGCCTGTTAATTTATATTCGGGCATGCTAATACTGATTCACATACGGGACGGAATCCTATGGGGGCCTTCAAGCACGATACAATTTAAAGCACGATGCAAATAAAGCACGATGCAACCGATAGGTTTCCATAGGTGTGAATGGCGCAATGCGCTGGTGATTTATCGCTACCAATACGGCTGGCGTTTCTGCGTTAAAGGGTCATTGAATGCCTAGATTTGAGTTGTTTAAAGGCCGTTTGTCGAGGACGTTGGCCCGTTATGCGGTGTTAATGGCCTTCCTGATCGGACTGGTGCTTAGCTCGTTGCAGGTGCTGGATGATTATCAACATCAGGATAGCTATATCGACCAGACCCTGCGTCAGATCCTGATCGTCAGTGAACCGCCGGCGGCACGGGCAGTGAATACGCTGGATATCTCTCTGGCAGAGGAGGTTGTCGACGGACTGCTTAAGTATCCTTTTATTGAAAAAGCATTAATCCACGACGATTTTGGCAAATTGATGGCGTCGTCTGAACGCCCCTACAGCGACTCTTCGACGCACTGGCTCACGGTAGCGATCGTCGCAGAAACCAAAACTTACCGCTTACCTCTCTATGGTCCCTCCTTTGGTAAAAATTCGCCCGGTGAATTGTTGCTGACGGTGAATATGGATGAGGCGTTGGCACCGTTTTATTCACGCTCCCTGCGGGTCATCCTGTCGGGGGTTGTGCGTAATGTCTTGCTGGCTCTGGCGCTGGTCATGCTGTTTTACTTTCTACTGACCCGGCCGCTGCAGCGATTGTCGCACCAGTTATCTTCCCATCGCGCCGGCGCGGTAAGCGATCAGAAACTGCAGGTCGACCCCCGCCATACCGATGATGAGCTGGGGCTGCTATGTGAAACCGGCAACCGGTTTATCGATCAGATGGAACAGTTATTAAGTGAAAAGGAGGGCGGCCGACAGGCGCTGGCAGCGAGTGAGAACCGGCTGCATAAATTGATCGATAGCGTACCGCAACTGATTCTGGCGGTGAATAGTGCGGGGAATATTCTGTTTGCCAACCGGCAGTTTGCCCAGTTTTACGAGCGTACGCCGGAGCAGGTCTGCGGTAAAACCATTCGCAGACTGCACCGCTATGCCCCTGCCGAAACGGGCGAACTGGAAAGCTTCTTCAAATTGTGCGTCGAGGAGGGGCGTCCACGCGGTATTCAGCAACTGGCCTGGAGTCGCAGCAACGGCCGCGAGCATGTGCTGTCACTGCGGATTGCGCCGTTCGAGTATTTCAACGACCCGGCCATGCTGATTGTGGCCAACGATATTACCGAACAGAGCCATATGCAGCGGCAGATGGTGCACCTGTCCAGTCATGACGGCTTGACGGGCCTGCCAAACCGGATTTTGTTTGGTGACCGGCTTGAGCAGGCACTCAGGGATGCGGTACGGGAGCACTGCTTCGGGGCGCTGTTGTTTGTCGATCTGGATAATTTTAAAACTCTTAACGACTCCCTTGGTCATGAACTGGGCGATCGGCTCTTGCATCGCATTGGTCATTTGCTGCAGGCGAGCGTTGATGAAAACGATACTGTGGCACGTATGGGGGGCGATGAGTTCGTCATACTGCTGAAACGCGATGCGCCGTCTGTAATCGATATCCAGACGCTTACCGAGCAGTTAAGTCAGAAGCTGCTTAGTGAGATAGCCATGCCACTGGCGCTGGATGGGCAGTCTCTTCGCGTTGGTGCCAGTATGGGGGCGGTCATTTTTCCGCAGGATCACAGTACGTCCGAGGACCTGATCCGCTATGCCGACACCGCGATGTACCGGGCTAAGGCTGCCGGGCGCAATTGCTGTGTCTTTTACCACCCTGAGATGAGTGTGCAGGTTGAACGCCGCCAGCGTTTGGAAAATGAATTGCATGTAGCGCTGCAGGATAGCCAGCTGTTGCTGCACTACCAACCTCAGGTGGATGCCAACGGGCAGATTATCGGCTTTGAAGCACTGATGCGTTGGCAGCACCCGCAGCGGGGGCTGATTCCGCCGTTCGAGTTTATTCCGGTGATGGAGTCCTGCGGCTTGATTGTCGAGGCCGGTGCCTGGCTGATAGAGACCTGTTGCCAGCAGATAGGTGACTGGCGTGATAGCGGCTATTGGCAGCCGGAGTGGCATCTGGCCATTAATATCAGCGCGCATCAGTTTTATCAGGCCACCTTTGTCGATCATCTGCAGCAGGCGATTCAACAGGCCGGAATCGAATTTTCCGATGTGTGCGTCGAAATAACCGAATCGGTCATGATCGATGATATCGAGGCGGTCGTTGCCCGTCTTGATGAGCTCAGGGGCCTGGGTATTATGGTGGCCATGGATGACTTCGGCACCGGCTACTCTTCCCTGAGTTATCTGCGCAATCTGCCGATAGACTTGCTGAAGATCGACCGCGCCTTCATTAAAGAATTAGGCGACGATCCAAA
Organism: Motiliproteus sp.; assembly: GCA_041587095.1. Taxonomy (GTDB): domain Bacteria; phylum Pseudomonadota; class Gammaproteobacteria; order Pseudomonadales; family Balneatricaceae; genus Motiliproteus. The sequence goes on from JBFGYY010000016.1 coordinate 12,750, forward strand.
AAATCAGGCTATTGTTCAAGCGGTGATCCTGATGGCGAATGCACTTGAGCTGCAAGTGATTGCCGAAGGGGTTGAAACCGAAGAGGAGCTGGCGATTTGTGTCGATATCGGTTGTCAGTATTATCAGGGCTTTCTGTTTGCCAGGCCTTGCCCGGTTTCGGCGTTAGCTGATCATTATGCATTGACGCCGGCGGAGGTACTGCCTTTGTGACTAAGGGTGTCACGACAGGCCAGATGTTGTCAGACTAAGCTCGATGCGCTGAAAAACAGTGAATGAGGGATTAATCATGCAAGCGTTTCCGCACACCTACAGGGTGACAATAGACGCCTTACCCGAGGATCGGCTGCAGGCGTCAGCGACCGGCCTGCCACTGCTTGAGGTCGATTCGCCGCTGGGTTTTGGTGGCCCCGGGGATCGCTGGTCCCCCGAAGACTTGCTGATGGCGTCCGTTTCCAGCTGTCTGGTATTGTCGTTTCGGGCCATCGCCAAGGCCTCCGGTCTGCAGTGGCTGAATATCACGTGCGAGTCCAGCGGCACGCTGGATAAGGTCGAGCGCACGATGAAGTTTACGCGGGTTGATACCGCGGTTCGTTTGGTGATTCCCGCCGGTGAGGATGTCGCCAAGGCTGAAAAGGTGCTTGCGAAAGCCGAGACCAGTTGTCTGATCAGCAACTCGCTGTCGGCCCAGGCGCATTGTGATTTTCTGGTCGAGATAGAGCCTTAAAGGTTTGGTGTTGGTTTTTCTGCTCCGGGCTTCACGGTATAGTACGCCTCCAGGCCACGCTGGCACGACTGTTGTTGTCAGTGTTCAGCATGGCCGTCCATTTCCCCTGAAGGACCCGTGCCCCCATGAGTCAAGAACAAGCCAATAACCCTCTGCACGGTATCACCCTGGAGCAGATTGTCACCAGCTTGGTTGAACACTATGGCTGGGACGAGCTGGGCCAAAAAATTAATATCCGCTGTTTCAACAGTGATCCCTCGGTGAAATCGAGCCTGAAATTTTTGCGTAAGACCCCCTGGGCGCGCGCAAAGGTCGAGGAGCTGTATATCGATACCCAGAACAGCCCCTGGGTAACCAAACACAAAAACTGAGCCTTTCCGGTCTGCGAGTCAGGCCCGGGATCGTTGCAACATACCGCCTGAATGACACGATTAACCATGACTGACCAGATCCATTCGAACCCATCACAACCGACCCACGTCAGCATTGGGTTAAGCAACCCCAAGAGCCCGACCAATGTTGGCGCCGTGATGCGGGCTGCAGGTTGCTACCGGGTTGATGCGGTACGCTATACGGGTGAGCGTTATGACCGGGCCAAGAAATTTCATACCGATACCAAGGCCGCCAGCCGCCGCATCCCTTTAACCGGGGTTGCATCGTTGCTGGATGATCTCCCGCCGGGGACGCAGGTGATCTGTGTCGATCTGGTCGAGGGCGCGATACCGCTGCCGGCGTACCAGCATCCCGACAAGGCGTTGTATGTGTTTGGCCCTGAAGATGGCACCCTCAGCCAGGAACTGATCGATCAGGCCGACGGGGTTGTTTACGTACCGACGGTGGGTTGTATGAATCTGGCCGCCACGGTTAATGTACTGTTGTATGACCGGTTGGCCAAATCCGCTGCGACCCTTGCCGGTGACGAGCTGATTCGCCAGAGCCGGGATGCGAACAACAAGGTGAAGGTCAGCGCGTAAGACAGTGCTTGAGATAGCAAGAGCTGCACCTCACTGCTGGGTGTTTGGGTTACAGACTGTAAGTGCCCCGACGTAGTTCGCTGCACAGCTCAGAAGGTTAAGGGTGGATTCGCTATGAAGAAAATACTCCCCATAATCGCCGTGCTATTGGCTCTGTTCGGTTACCTGCAACAGCAACCTGGCGGCGTCGACACGCCTGCGCAATCAAAAGCCGTTGCGAATCAGGCCTTGGCCGAGGCGTATGAAAATCGCCGCAGCGATGTGCAGGTACGGGGTTCCGGGGTCGTATTAAAAACGCTGGCCGACGATAACAAGGGCAGCCGTCATCAACGGTTTATTTTAAGTATGGACTCCGGCAAAACCTTGCTGGTTGCCCATAACATCGATTTGGCCCCGCGCATCGATAGTCTGCGCAAGGGCGATACGGTGGAGTTTTATGGCGAATACGAATGGGACAGCCGGGGTGGTATCGTACACTGGACCCATCACGATCCCAGGGGACGTCATGTGGGGGGCTGGCTCAAGCATAACGGCAAGACCTACCAATAATGGGTGACGACGCGATCAGTGATTCTGCATTTACATAAGCTGTGTTTAGCGTTCTGATCCCCTATAATGCCGCGTTTCCAGAACGGTTCTGGAGTCGGATCAATCGAACAACGGGATAGATAAACGCATTATGGCCAATGAACTGTTTTTAACCCTCGAAAGCAAGGTACTGTCGCTGATTGAGGAGATTGAGATACTGAGACTGGAAGTTGCTGAATTGAACTCTGATAAGGCCGCGTTGGTTGCTGAGAAAGCCGAATTGGTCGCCGAGAAAACGCAGTGGGAGCAGGGGCTGCAGCAGCTGGTGGATAAAGTGGTTGCCGCCGAAAACGGCTAAAACCGACTGGCTGCGTTATTCATCGTTGAGTGACGACACAGGCCGGAGGCACTAATGCTGGTTCTTGTGGTGCGCTGGCAGGAATGATGCAGCTATTTGCATTGCCGGCTGTCGGTTATAGCAAGATAACGCAGCGGTTATGACTAAGGCGCGAGCCGCGTTTGTGTAGTTTTAAGCTCATTCCTTGCGTGTTCAGGTATGCCTGGTTCCGTCCCCGGACGGGTTCTTTCTTTGCCAGTCGCGGCAAAGAACGAACCAAGAAAACGCTTTTTGTGCCATCTAACCCCGCTTCGCCGCCCTGCGGGTTCGCTGCGCTCTGAGTCAATGCGGCAGGCATCTCGACAGCACGTATTGTGCTGTCGATCTGGCTCGGCGTCCCTGCCTCGCCCCCTTCGGGGCCTGATCACCGAATTGTCTCAAAGCTAG